>JAFVEW010000326.1 GCA_017475805.1 Synergistaceae bacterium
CTAATTTAATCAAGCTGAAAGATTCATATGATATTGCATTCGGCAACGATACAGACTATGACAGACACGGAATAGTAACGCCGCAAGGTTTAATGAATCCTAATGCTTATCTTTCCGTCGCCGTTCAGCATTTATTCACGTCTCGAACGGGCTGGAGAAAAGATGCCGCAGTAGGAAAAACAGTCGTATCAAGTTCAATCATCGACCGCGTAACCGAAGGAATAGGCCGCAAACTTTGCGAAGTTCCTGTAGGTTTCAAATGGTTTGTTGAAGGCTTGCTTGACGGTTCAATGGGCTTTGGCGGCGAAGAAAGCGCAGGAGCTTCATTCCTTTGCAAAGACGGCTCAGTCTGGACGACAGATAAAGACGGCATAATTATGGACTTATTAGCATGCGAAATCACGGCAGTAACGGGCAAAAATCCCGCACAGCATTACGACGAAATCAAAGCTAAATACGGCACGAGTTATTATGCACGAATTGATACGCCTGCAACACCGGAACAGAAAGCCGCGCTCGGAAAATTATCGCCGGACGACATTAAGGCCGACACTTTAGCGGGCGACAAAATCACAGCGAAATTCACGAAAGCTCCCGGAAATAACGCTTCAATCGGCGGCTTAAAAGTTACGACAGCTAACGGCTGGTTTGCGGCGCGTCCTTCGGGTACTGAAAATATTTGCAAACTTTACGCTGAAAGTTTTGTGAGCCCTGAACACTTGAAAAAAATTCAGGAAGAAGCAGCGAAAATTATCGCGTAATTTTTTTAGCTTTTAATTGGAAAACAGGAGTTAGGCGGCTGTTAGTAAACTTGATGCAATAAGCCTTGCTCCTAATTTTTTATTGAACATTGACAGCGTTAGTTGATTAAAAAATCTTGCCTTAAAATTAATTAGGGCTTATGATTCTTCATGTTTAATAACATAATTAAAAATTTAATGAGGGGGAAAATTTTTTGCATAAAATTTTAGAGAAACGCCAACTCTCTTACGATAAAGAAAGAGACCAGAGCGTTTTTTATTTCAAAGTCGAAGCTCCCGAAATCGCTCGTAACCGCAGAGCAGGGCAGTTTATAATTTTCCAGATTGACGAAACTTACGGCGAAAGAATCCCGTTGACAATCGCAGACGCTAACGCCGAAGAAGGCTGGATCGCTATTGTCTTCCAGACAGTCGGGGCTACAACACGTAAACTTTCAGTTAAGTTTAACGTTGGCGACAGCATTCCTGTTTTAGTCGGCCCGCTTGGCAAACCAACTCACATCGAGAAAAAAGACGGAATAATTTTATGCGTCGGCGGCGGCGTAGGTATTGCTCCGCTTCACCCGATAGCACAGGCTCATCATAAGCTCGGCAATAAAGTCGTTACGGTAATCGGTGCAAGAACAAAAGAATTATTATTCTTTGAAGACGAAATGAGAGACGCTTCGAGTGAATTAATCGTAGTTACCGATGACGGCTCTTACGGTCGTAAAGCTCTCGTTACTGAACCGTTAAAAGAACTTTGCGAGAAAGAAAAAGTCGATGAGATTATCTCAATCGGGCCTCCTATCATGATGAAATTTTGCGTCGCTGCGGCTCGTCCTTTCGGCGTTCCGATTACGACATCATTGAACACTATCATGATTGACGGCACGGGTATGTGCGGCTGCTGCAGAGTCAAAGTAGGCGGTGAAACAAAATTCGTTTGCGTTGACGGCCCTGAATTTAACGGCTATGAAGTCGATTTCGATAATATGATGCAGCGCATGACGGCTTTCAAGGATAAAGAACGTGAAGCTGACCACAAATGCAGAATTGGTCTTGATGCTGGAAAGGTGAGTGCTTAATCATGAGTGAACATAAAACAAAATAAATGTTACAGGCTGAAGCCGAAAAATTTTGGGCTGACCTTGAAGCCAAGAAAGCATCCGGCACAGCATTAACTCCTAAAGACAGAACTGCAATTACTCCGCAGGAAATGCCTTCACAAGAACCTATGGTAAGAGCTCATAATATGTCAGAAGTTGCTTTAGGTTACACTGAAACGCAGGCAAGAGTCGAGGCTGAACGCTGCATTCAGTGCGGCGGAGCTCCTTGTAAAAAAGGCTGCCCGGTCGGAGTGCCGATCCCTGAATTTATTTCTCACATTCAGAAAGGCGATTTCAAAGGCGCAGTCGATACTATTAAACAGACAAATTTATTACCGGCTATTTGCGGCCGTGTATGCCCTCAGGAAAAACAGTGCCAGAGCTTCTGCACGGTCGGCAAAATGATGAAGTCGCCCGAGAAAGCCGTAGCTATCGGTCGTCTTGAGCGTTTTGTAGCTGACTGGGAGCGCGCTAATAATAAAATTACCGTTCCGACACCTGCACCTGATACAGGCAAGAAAGTTGCTGTAATCGGCTCAGGCCCTGCAGGCTTGACAGTCGCTGCTGACATTCGCAGAGCAGGACACAGCGTAACAGTTTTCGAGGCTTTCCAGAAGACCGGCGGCGTTATGGTCTATGGTATTCCTGAATTCAGACTTCCGAAAGAAATTGTTTCAAAAGAAGTCGAAAACTTAAAGAAAATGGGCGTTGAGTTCAAAACAAGTTTCTTAGTCGGACGCACAGAGACTCTTGAGCAATTATTAGACCGCGAAGGTTATGACGCTGCATTTATAGGAACAGGCGCAGGACTCCCGAAATTTTTAGGTATTGACGGCGAAAATTTAATCGGAGTTTTCAGTGCTAACGAATATTTAACGCGAGCCAACTTAATGAAGGCTTACGACCGTGAACACGCTGATACACCGCTTTATGACGCTAAGAGAGTTGCGGTCTTCGGCGGCGGTAACGTTGCAATGGACGGCGCGAGAATGGCTTTAAGACTCGGTGCTGAAAAAGTTTACTGCGTTTATCGTAGAACTCGTGCTGAAATGCCAGCAAGAGCTGAAGAAGTTGCTCACGCTATCGAAGAGGGCGTCGATTTCCATTTCCTTGAAAATCCGACAAAATTTATCGGCGACGAAAAAGGCAAATTAACCGGCGTTGAGTTGTTAAATTACAAACTCGGCGAACCCGACGCTTCAGGTCGCCGTAAACCTGTAGCAATTCCGGGAACTGAACACGTTTTAGAGATTGATGCTGCTATCGTAGCACTTGGCAACGAGTCAAACCCGTTGATGAAACAGACAACTCCTGACCTTGAAGTAAATAAGCGCGGAAATATTATTGTCGACGAAAATCAAAAGACAAACATTCCTCGCGTTTGGGCAGGCGGCGATATAGTTTTAGGTGCTGCAACTGTCATTCTTGCTATGGGAGAAGGCAGACGTGCTGCAGCAAGCATAAATGAGTACTTAGCAGGAAAATAATTTTCATGTAAAATTTTAAGAATGGAATTTAAGTCATGAAATTAAAACGGAGAAGTTCTTTTGTGAGCCTCTCCGTTTTTTATAAATTAATATTCTTGACGAATAAAAAATTTTGTAGTATATTTCGCCGCAACAAAAATTAAACCTGTGAAGCGAAAGAAAAAGCATTTTATCGCCTGCAGCGAGTTCGGGATAGTGTGAGCCGAGTGGTAAGAGGAATGCGTGAAAGCGTGAAAAAAATCTTTCTTATATGGGTCGCTGAGGGCATCGGGGAAAAGAGAAGCTAAAACTAAAAGTTTTTCTTAGTATCCATGACGTAAGGCATACGTAAGTTGCCGGAGATATGTTGGTATCTCGCAGAGAGCATGGTTCATTCCATGAAACAAGGTGGCACCGCGAATAAAGTATATTCGTCCTTGATAGAGATAATTTATTTATTTCTGTCAAGGATTTTTTTATGCGTTTTTTTTGAATTTTGAAAGGAGAAAATAAAATGATTAAAGAAGCAATCGTAAAAATCGTAAACAAAGAAGACTTAACCTATGACGAAGCCTACACCGTTATGAATGAGATAATGAGCGGCGAAACTACAGCAACTCAAAACGCAGCATTTTTAGCCGCACTCTCTACAAAGAGCGCAAAGGCTGAAACTACTGACGAAATCGCAGGCTGTGCCGCAGCTATGCGTTCTCACGCAATAAAAGTCGAAACGGGCATGGACATTTTAGAAATCGTGGGAACTGGCGGCGATAATGCTAAGAGTTTTAATATTTCCACGACGTCAGCTCTCGTTGCTGCCGCTGGAGGCGTCAAAGTCGCTAAACACGGAAACAGAGCAGCGTCTTCTCTTTCAGGCACTGCAGATTGTCTCGAAGCCTTAGGCGTAAACATTCAGCAAGACCCTGAAAAATGCGTCGAACTTTTGAAAGAAGTCGGAATGTGTTTCTTCTTTGCTCAAAAATATCACACTTCAATGAAATATGTCGGTTCAATACGAAAAGAACTCGGCTTCAGAACTGTCTTTAATATTCTTGGGCCTCTCACTAATCCAGCATCGCCGACAATGCAGCTTTTAGGCGTCTATGATGATTATCTTGTTGAACCTCTTGCGAAAGTTCTTTCAAGTCTCGGTGTAAAACGCGGAATGGTCGTCTACGGAATGGATAAGTTAGACGAAATTTCACTTTCTGCTCCGACAAAAGTTTGCGAAATTCAAAGCGGCTGGTATAAAACAAAAGTCATAACTCCCGAAGAGTTCGGCTTTGAACTATGCGCAAAAGATGATTTGAAGGGCGGAACTCCGAAAGAAAATGCTGAAATTACGCGGGCAATCTTAAACGGAGAAAAAGGTCATAAACGCAACGCGGTTTTATTAAACGCTGGAGCAGCCTTGTATATCGCAGGCAAAGCAAGCGACATGAAAGCCGGCGTTAAACTTGCCGCAGAATTAATTGACTCAGGGAAGGCAAAAGCAACCCTCGAGAAATTAATTTCTCTTAGCAATAAATAATAGAGGCGCGATATGACAATCCTTGATGAGATAGCTGCTTACACTCGAAAAAGAGTCGAAGCTGCTAAAGAAAAAATTTCGCTGAGTGAGTTAAAAGACAAAGCATTTTCTATTGAGAAAGGCGATTTTCCTTTTGAAAGAGCTTTGAGAAGGCCGAGACTTTCTTTTATTCTTGAATGTAAAAAAGCGTCGCCTTCAAAGGGAATAATCGCTGAAAATTTTGAGCCGTTAAAAATCGCGAAAGATTATGAAAAAATCGGAGCAGACTCTGTTTCAGTTTTAACTGAGCCTAAATATTTTCTTGGCCGCGATGAATATCTGAAAGAAATTGCAGGCGAAATAAAAATTCCTGTTTTAAGGAAAGATTTTACCGTCGATGAATATATGCTTTATGAAGCAAAAATTTTAGGGGCAAGTGCTGTCTTGCTGATTGTTTCGATACTTTCAGAAAAACAATTAGGCGATTATCTTAAAATTTGCAACTTGCTTGGCCTTTCTGCTTTAGTTGAAGTTCACGACGAAAATGAAGCTAAAATCGCTGTCTCATCAGGCGCAAAAATAATCGGCGTAAATAACAGAAACCTCAAAGATTTTTCCGTAGATACTCGCAACAGTGCGAATTTGAGAGAAAAAATCCCTGCTGAAATTTTGTTCGTCTCCGAGAGCGGTGTTAAAAATTCAGACGACATTAAAAATTTAATTAATATCGGTGCTGATGCCGTTCTTATCGGCGAGACGATGATGAAAGCAGAAGATAAACAAGCAGCTTTCTCAATGCTTAAAAAAGGATTGTCATGACTAAAATAAAACTTTGCGGCCTTTCGCGTGAAGAAGATATAAAGGCCGCGAATATTTTGAAGCCTGATTTTATAGGATTCGTCTTTGCAAAAAAAAGCAAAAGATTTATCTCACGTGATAAGGCTATGGCTTTGAAAAAAATTCTTGACCCTAAAATTTTAAGCGCAGGTGTCTTTGTAAATGAAAAAGCTGAAGTTATAGCTGGTTATCTTGAAGATAAAATAATTGATATAGCTCAGCTTCACGGCAATGAAGATGATGATTACATCAAAAATCTTAGAAAATTTACAGGCAAGCCTATAATAAAAGCGTTTCAGATTCGCGGCAAAAAAAATTTACAAGAGGCAGAAACAAGCGCGGCTGATTATATTCTTTTAGATTACGGCTCAGGCGATGGAAAAATTTTCGACTGGTCTTTAATTAAAAATTTTAGCAGACCGTATTTTTTAGCAGGAGGACTTAATCCTGAAAATGTTTCAGAGGCTATAGCAACGTTAAATCCTTTTGCCGTCGATGTAAGTTCAGGAATTGAATCCGAAGGACTAAAAGACGCAGAGAAAATGAAAAAATTTGTAGATGCAATAAGGAACTTTTAACAATTAGGAATTAGGAGTGAGGAGTTAGGAATGGAAATGAATAAAAAAGGCAGGTTTGGAGTACACGGCGGTCAATATATTCCTGAAACTTTAATGAATGCCGTTATTGAACTTGAAGAAGCCTACGAAAAATATAAAAATGATCCAGCTTTTAACAGTGAGCTTGAAAAACTTTTCAACGAGTATGCAGGCAGGCCGTCAAGACTTTATTTCGCAAAAAAAATGACGGAAGATTTAGGCGGCGCGAAAATTTATCTGAAACGAGAAGACTTAAATCACACAGGTGCTCACAAAATTAATAACGTCTTAGGTCAGGCACTCTTAGCTAAAAAAATGGGCAAGACAAGACTTATCGCCGAAACAGGCGCAGGACAACACGGAGTTGCTACGGCTACGGCGGCGGCTCTAATGGGAATGGAATGTGTAGTCTTTATGGGCGAAGAAGATACTAAAAGACAAGCTCTTAACGTATATCGTATGCGGCTTTTAGGCTCGCAGGTAATCCCGGTAAAAACAGGAACAGGGACTCTCAAAGATGCAGTTTCAGAAGCTATGCGCGAATGGACTCGAAGAATCAGCGACACTCATTATTGCTTAGGCTCAGTTATGGGGCCTCACCCTTTCCCTATTATTGTCAGAGATTTTCAGGCTGTAATTTCAAAGGAAATAAAAAAACAAATTTTAGAAAAAGAAAATAAACTTCCTGACGTAGTCATTGCTTGCGTCGGCGGAGGCTCTAATGCTATCGGAAGTTTTTATCACTTTATCGAAGACAAAGACGTTAAACTTATCGGCTGCGAGGCTGCTGGACGCGGCGTTGATACTTTTGAAACTGCGGCGACTATAGCTACGGGAAGGCTCGGAATTTTTCACGGAATGAAATCTTATTTTTGCCAAGATAAATTCGGTCAAATAGCTCCTGTTTATTCAATCTCAGCAGGACTTGACTATCCCGGCATAGGTCCTGAACATGCTCATCTTCATGACATAGGCCGCGCTGAGTACGTACCTGTAACTGACGAAGAAGCCGTTAATGCTTTTGAATATTTAGCAAGAACAGAAGGAATTATTCCCGCGATAGAGTCCGCTCACGCCGTTGCTCATGCTATGAAAATTGCTCCTGAAATGTCCGGCAAAATTATTGTAATTACTATTTCAGGACGCGGCGACAAAGATTGCGCTGCTATTGCAAGATACAGAGGAGAAGATATTAATGAGTAACATAAAAAAAGCGTTTGAACATGGAAAAGCTTTTATTCCGTTTTTTACCTGCGGCGATCCTGATCTTGAAACGACAAAAAAATGCGTTCTTGCTGCTATTGCGGGCGGTGCAGATTTAATCGAGCTTGGGATTCCTTTTTCAGACCCGACAGCAGAAGGACCTGTTATTCAGGAAGCTAACGAAAGAGCACTTAAAGGCGGCGTAACGACAGATAAAATTTTTGAGCTTGTCCGCGACTTGCGAAAAGAGACAGATATTCCTTTAGTTTTTATGACGTATGCAAACGTTATTTTTTCATACGGAGCTGAAAAATTTATTTCAAAATGCCAAGAAATTAAAATTGACGGCTTGATACTTCCTGATTTGCCATTTGAAGAAAAAGATGAATTTTTACCTTTATGTAAAAAATATAGCATTGATTTAATTTCGATGATAGCCCCGACTTCGGCAGAAAGAATTTCAATGATTGCCCGCGAAGCTGCGGGATTTTTATATATAGTTTCAAGTCTTGGTGTTACGGGAACGCGAAGCGAGATAACTACGGACTTAAAATCTATAATGGATACAGTCAGAAAATCTACAAACATTCCATGCGCTATAGGGTTCGGAATTTCAACGCCTGAGCAAGCCGCAAAAATGGCAGCTCTTTCAGACGGTGCAATTGTAGGCTCTGCTATTGTGAAATTAATCGGAGAGTATAAAACACAAGCCCCTGAAAAAGTCGGCGAGTTCGTCAAAAAAATGAAAGAGACTTTGCTGCCAAGATAACAGGATTCATACCTAACTCCCAATTTCTCGTCTTCTTTTAGCTGTAACTTATTTTTTGTCTTTGGGATTAATCTTTACACAAAAATTTTATTAAGACGGCGTACCCAGCAATTTTTTCATTCATAGCCATTATTTAACTGAAACAAAAAACGTGCTAAAAAATTTTTTTCTGCATAAGTTATTGAATGGGAAGATTAAACCAATGTCTTTGTATAGTTTGCGAAGTCTTCGGAACATAATTATTCTTGCAAGAGGCGCGAAAATCCTTTCTAGATGTAGAAATCCGACGTAACCCGTTCTATTAAGACTTTTAATGTCAATGAGCCAAACTTTTTTAGAATTGTTACTTAATAGCTGCACTATAAAATTTCCTAAATTAAAGTCAAAGAAAAAAATATCTCTCGCAATAATCCGTTTTACGATTCGATTTAGGGAGTTTTCGATTTCATTAATATCTTCAGCTCTTATATAATTGGCTAAATTAAGTGAAATTTTTTCAGTCGTTTCATCCCTTATAAGCTGACATAAAAAGCCCATTCCCTGAGACGTTTCAGTTAAATTCGGATATATTCGAGCAACTTGTCCTGGAATTAAACTTTTGACCCGCTCATACGCATGAATTTCGTGATAACTTATCTTGCTTTTGAAATTTATTTTAACGCAAAGATTTTTTTCAGACGGATGTTGCCAGCAATTTCTTGTTCCGCCACGATTTATAAACTCTTTCAAGATTAACATAAAAAACTCGCCAGACCTCAGATAAAATCTTTTGCGTTTATGTTACACTATTTACAAAGAAAGTAGTAGTTAGAAAGGGGAAAGTAAGAAATGAACGCATTATTCATAAACGGAAGTCCGCGAAAAAACTGGAACACTTACAAAATGCTCGAGAGTGCGATGAAAGGTGCTTATGAAGCAGGAGCTAAAACAGAATTAATTAATCTTTATGATTTTAATTTCAAAGGCTGCATGAGCTGCTTTGCTTGCAAGTTAAAAAATGACAGAACTAACGGCGTCTGTGTCATCAAAGATGATTTAAGGCCGATTTTAGAAAAAGCCCGAGAGTCTGACGTTATAGTAATTGGCAGCCCTGTTTATTACGGCTACCCTACGGCTCAGGCAAGAGCTTTTCTTGAGCGTTTAATGTTCGCGGCGGGAACTTATCTTGTCGACGAAAACGGAAAATATGTCCGCAAATTTGAGAAAATTATTCCGACTGCGATGATTTACACGATGAACTGCACGGAAGAAATTTTTGATAAAGTTCATTATCCTGCTTTGCTCGGTGTGAACGTCGAGTATTTAGGTAATATTTTCGGCTACAGTGAAATGCTCTGTGCTTATAATAGGTATCAATTCAGCGATTACTCTCGCTACGCCGTTACAATGTTCAAAGAAGAAGAAAAAGCAAAATATCGCGATGAACATTTTTCTCAAGATTTACAAAACGCCTACGAACTTGGTGCGCGTTTAGTTAATAAAGCAAGCAACGGACAATAAACTAAGTGAAAAAAATTAAAGAACGTTTAGATAAATTATTGCCTGAACTTGGCCTCGTTGATACGAGAAATAAAGCTCAGGCTTTAATTATGGCCGGAAAAGTTCGCGTCAATAATCAAACAATCACAAAGGCAGGCGCAATGTTTGAACGAACGCCGGAATTAAATATAACTCTCGATGAAGTTTCGAGATGGGCAGGTCGGGGCGCGAAAAAATTATTGAGAGCCTTTGAAGTTTTTAATCTTGATGTTCACGATAAAATCTGCGCTGACTTTGGAGCTTCAACGGGCGGCTTCACTGATGTTTTATTAGAAAACGGTGCGAAAAAAGTTTATGCTATCGATGTCGGCTACGGTCAATTAATCTGGAGACTTGCCAGCGATAATAGAGTCGTCGTCATGGATCGAACGAACGCAAGATATTTAACACGCGAAAATTTTTCTGACGAAATTAATTTTGCAAGCTGTGATGTTTCGTTTATTTCATTAAAATTAATTTTTCCTGTACTCGACGAAATTTTAGATTCAAAAGGCCAAGCAGTCGTTCTAATCAAGCCTCAATTTGAAGCAGGCCGCGAAAAAATTTCAGACGGTGTTGTTCGCGATAAAAAAATTCACGCTGAAGTTTTAGAGAATATAACGAATTTTATTAAAGACGAGACAAAATTTTTTATCGCAGGTTTAACTCATTCGCCTATTCGAGGCATGGAAGGCAACACTGAATTTCTTTGCTATTTGACTCATGAGAAAATAAATTTTAATTTTGATATTAATGATATAGTTGATAAAGCTCACGAAAATTTTGAAAAGGTGAATTAAAAATTAAATGGAAAAAACGGGCAAAAAAATGAATCAAAGAGAATTTCTTTATCTTTGCGCACGAGGTGATTACGACGAAATAGAAGCAGCAATAGAAAACGGAGCGAGCGTAAACCGCCGGGCAAAATTTCAAGGGGCTTCTGTGCCTCCGCTTTTTGTTGCTGTTATGGAAAAAAATCCTGACGCTATAGAAACTTTACTTGCTTATCATGCTAAAGATTTTCCTGCATTTATGGCTGCTATGATTATGGAAGATAAAAAAATGCTTGAATATTTAGTTTGCATTTGCGCTGATATTAATTGCAAAGATCAAAATAAAAGAACGCCTTTATTATGCGCAGTCATGGCTAATAAAAGTAAAATCGTGAAATGGCTCGTTGAACTCGGAGCTGATGTCAATATGCCTGTCGGCTTAGGCTACAGCGTTTTAACTTACGCGGCTTTAATGTACGATGAAGAAAATAACGAGCAGCCTGACCCTGAGATAATAAAAATTTTAATGAACGCCGGAGCAGATTACAGAGAAGCAATGCTGACGGCAATAAAAACTAATAACGTTGATTTTGCAAGACTTTTAATTCAAAACGGTGCGGATATAAATAAGCCTTACACAATGAATCAAAGTCCTCTTTCTCTTGCTATATTAAATATTCAATACTCAAGAGATAAAGCCTTGCCGATGATTGAATTTTTTATCGAACAGGGCGCGAATGTAAATGAAATTTTAGATTTATCTCACGATGATGATATTAATGAAGATAATCCGCCGATTTTTACGACTAATATTAATGTAGCAATCTCAATGGAATCTGATAAATGTCTCGAACTTTTATTGAAAAACGGAGCAAATTCTAATTTTATAGATTCAAAAGGCCGGACGCCTTTAATGTATGCCGTTTTAACGGGACTTAGTACGGTCGAAATATTATTAAATTATGGAGCAGACCCTAATTTAGGCGACTTAGAAGGCCGGACGCCTTTGACTTTAGCAGTGATTGACAGCGATGTTGAAGAAGGAGTTATAAAAACTTTATTAGAGCATGGAGCAAATCCGAATATTCGAGACAATTCAGGCTTCACGCCTCTGACATGGGCTGTAAATGATAGGGATAGAAGTCCTGAGTTTTTTATCGCGGCTTTGATCCGCACGGGAGCTATAAGAGCTGAAAAAGGCGCGGAATGGTACGGGCTTGCGATTTTGTTTAACGCTTTGCGCCGTGAAATGCAGCTTGATACTATTCAACTTTTAGTTAATTACGGAGCTGACGTTACTATACCTGATAAAAAAGGCGTTACGGCCTTAGCGTGGGCTATTATGAATTTTGATGACGAAATCACGGATATTCTTCAAAAAGCAGCGGAGTCAAAGACAAATAAGAATCAGGAATGAGTTTTTTTATTTCTCACTCCTAATTCTTAATTTTTTTATTCTTCATCGTCTTCTAAAACTTCGCCTCTAAATTCTCCTTTACGGCAAAGACTTTTAATTTTGCAAAATTTACACGAATCTGACTGATATTCAGGCGCAAATTTCACGGCGTTAAGGACTTCGGCGGCGCATTTCATAGCATATTCGCCCTCATCAACACGCTCGTTAATTGCGTTTTTGAATTTTTCAGATTTATATTTATGGAAAATCTCCCAAATTTCCGGGAAGTCTTCAGAGCTTAATATACTTCCTGAGATTTTCCCGTCTTCGAGGCCAAGAATATAAACGCCGCATAATTTAGCGTCATGATTTCGTTCAAATAATGCCGCGTAAACTGAAAGCTGAAGACCGCAGGCAAATTTTTTGCGATGATCTATGTTCCATTCGTAATTTTCGATTTTTGTCATAGAGTCTTCGGAACGTTCACCGACGCCTTCTTTATAATCTGCAATAAACGCGATTTTTTTACCGTCGGGGTCGCGCATGATTTCAATTCTGTCGCATTGCCCTAAAAATCTAACGCCGCTTATTTCCGTTTGAAGATAGGCTTCCTCTTCTAATAAAATTTTTTCGTGAACGTAACCTGCCGCGTGTAATTTTTCTAAAATTTCGCTTTGAATTTTTCCTAAACGTTCGACTCTGAATTTAATTCCGTCTAATTTTCGTCTTAATCTGAAATCCTTAACGAGACGCGAGAAATTTTTATAATCGTCAATCAAATTTTCAGACTCAGTTTCAGTTAAAATTTTCCACTCGTCTAAGACAAGTTTATAAAAATTTTGCTTAATATCTATTCGATAACGCCGCCAGACTCGCTCCCAAAATTTGTGAAGCATTAAGCCCCATTCGATCGGCGAAGTTATTTCAGAATTTTGCTGATAAAGATTCGCACCTTTTTCCTGCCACCATAAAAATGGACAGCTTAATAATCTATGAATATCGCTCGCGCCGACAGAATTAGCTTTCTTAAAAATCACGGGAGGCTTGCGCGAAATTTTTTCTGACGGGTCAATGTCATCAAATATAACGCCTCCAGAGCCAAGCAAAATTTTAATTCCGCTGGACTCTTTATAAATTATCTCCCATGAAGGCATATCTTCTCGAAATTTCGTAAAGAACGGCGACTCAGACAACGGGCGGCCTTCTTCATCAAGAACGGGACGTGAAATTATCGTAAGTTTTTCGCCGACTTGAATTAAACGCCTGAATAAGGCTTCATGCTGTGCGGCCTTTACTTTAGCGTTAGGTAAGACTTTTAATTTTTCTCGTTCGTTCTCGCCGAGCAGCGGTGAAGAATTTACATTTGCCGACCAAGTTTTTTGAGTTATTCCCGTCATTATCCAAACAGGAAAAGAAGATAAAACCGGCGGCGTACCCGTGAAAATTCTCACAGCGTTTGAAATTTGAATCGGCGGCCTTGTGTCGGTGTTAGCACACCAGCGTTCTAAAAAGTCGTAGGCTTCGTCATTTTTTAATTTGTCGTTTTGAACTTCTCCCAAGTCCGGCAATAATTCGTTAAGTGCTAAAACTTTTGAACCTATAGTCTCGATCGCGCTTGCCGTAGTCCTGATAGTTTCGTCAAGTTCAGGAAGCTCGGCGATATTTTTTTGAGCGAATCTATCGAGCCATAAATTTTCAGTCGTTAAAAATTCATAGAACGCCGACATTATTTTTTCAGGCTTCGCGTCTTTTGCCATGACGTCTCGGAAAGTTTTTATAGCTTTTATCGAAATCCAAGCAACATCAAAAACTTCGTCGTCGCTGCTTTCAATCATTGAAGTTAAAAATTTTTCCCAGCCGTCAAGACCTATGCAGCCTGCTCTGTAAGCCTTCATAACGGGGAATTTATTTCCTGCAAAACACGGCTGAGTTAATAACATTGCTGTCTCGTAAGTCGGCCAGCCTCTCGAATTAAGATGACGAATCGAGCTTAAAACTTTTCCGGGTAAAGTCGAATTTATCCGCACTCCCGAAGAAAAATCATAAGGGATTCCGTAACGTTCAAAGGCTTCAGCAAAAATTGCTTCCCGGCCGCGTTCAATCATGATGCCGACGTCGTCAAAATTTTTATTAAACTCCGGCGACAAAGCTAAATTTCTTGCGATTACTTCCGGCTCTAAACCGGGCTCAGCGACGCAAAATTCATTGATTTTGCCCTGCGATTTTGCGATCGGCTTATTCATTCCGCAAAGCTGATATTGAGCATCATGAAAATGATATAAATTTGTTTCAGGCTTCAAGATTATTACGTTTTTGCAACGGTCTCGAAAGGCTAAAATTAATTCAAGCTGAGCGTGAGTAAAAGACAAAAATCCCACGAAAACAAAAACTAAATCGCGTCCCCAAGTTTGATTTTTTTTAATTTCATTAAGGGCTTCCGTGTAAATTTCCGCGCTGTCGAGCAAATTATAATTATCGAGATAAGCAAGATATTTTTCATAAACTCTCGGCAAAAGAAATTCCGAAGCGTTTTCGCTTTCAGGATTAAATTCAAGCTGCGCAAGCTTTACGTCCTCATTTAATAATTCTCGAATATCTTTTGAAATAACGCTTAAAAATCCAAAACGAACTAAGCCCGGTAATTCTTTGACTCTTTCGGGGTACTCAGCTAAAACATTTTTCAAAATCGAATTTAGAATCAATAAATGATCCGGCGGAGATAAAACTCTCTTGCGGTTAATCTTTCCGGCCTTGCAGACGTCTTTATAAATCTCGTCCCAAGTCCATAGCTCTTGATTTTTATCCCGCCACCAAAATTTATCATCTTGAGACGGCAGAACAAAACGAACACGAGATAAATCAGTGAAATCTCCTGCGAAATCTTTTTTTATTCCCTCAAGAAGCCCAGCAATTTCAGAGACGTAATTATAGGCAAATACATTAATGCCCATGAGATTTTTTATTCCTGATTTTGAACTTTAGCTTGCGGTTGAGAGGCTTTCGGCTGAGATTTTTCAGCGATGCTTATAAACTCGCTCATGAGTCTAAAATCGTCTTGGCGCAATTTTTTTCCTGCCATAAATTTTTTCCAGTCTTCAAATAGATTTCTTTTGCGTAAAAAATTTACGTGTGCAGTGTAAATAGTTTCGCGCCAAAGGTCGCTGAATGATTTTGTGTTATCTGGCATAAAATTCACTCCTGAAGTTTTTGTGATTTATTTTTCACATGCCATTATAAGCGAAACACCGATATTAAATCTATTTTTTCTTAAATAAAATTTTTCTGACGCAAAGATTTTTTTCAATTATTTTTTGATTTTTGCTTTTATTCCATTAGTGAGCGTCAATAATCTTTCAGGCTCAACCGGGAAAAATGCGTGATCCGTTCCTGCCGCTGCCCATACAATTTTATAATTAAATAAATCTTCGTCTAATACCGCCTGTAAATGTTCGTCATAACCTACTGGAGGAACGCCTCCAACGTGAAAGCCGTAACGCTCGAAAACTTCTTCTGGCGGCATCATTCTACCGCGTTTGCCTCCTAAGGCTTGAGCTGCAAGCTTAGAATCAACTTTGTTTGCACCGCTCATTAAGACTAAACAAGGCCGAGTCTTATCGAGAACAAAAATTAAACTTTTTAGAATTTCTCCGGCAGGCACGCCGATTGTATTAGCTGCGTCTTCAACGGTGAAGATCGTGCTTTCGACTATTTTAATTTCGATGTCTGAAGCATTTAATTTATCGAGAGCTTCTCGAACTTTATCAATCGGTGTCATAAAATTTTTTCTCCATTCTAAAAATTAAAATAAAAAAAATTGAGAAGCGAGCTTTAATTCCTCACTCCTCATTTCTAATTCATACTTGCTTTTTAGCCGTCTCCGAACATTCCTAAAATATCAGAAAGATCTACGGCCGCATTTTCTTCAACGACTCTTTCCTTAATCGCTTCGGTTTCGACTTCTAATTTTTGACGCGCAACTAAAATATTTTTAGCTTGGTCAAGCTGTCTGATAGCGGCGTCCTTATAGCTGTTGTCGTAAAGAATCATCGCGGCGTTAGTGATGTAACCGCCTAAAAAAGCCTCATATTTTTTCGCGTCGGCTTCAGATTTTTCAAAATCGCCTTGAAATTTACTCGCGTATTTTTTAGCGAACTTCTCGACCTCATGTGAAAGTAAATCGCTGCTTATGGCGGCTAACTCGTCGAGCATTTTATCGAACTCTGTCTTAGTCGAAACTTTATCGACGTATCTTTCTCCCGAAGTAAAATCATATTTAAGTTCAATATCTTCGCCAGAGTTTGAGGCCGACTCTTGCTCTTCTTCTACATTTTCAGCCGGTGAATCAGACGTTGTATTTTCAATAGGCTCTAGAGTCGTATCAGTCTCAGGCTCTGCCTCTTCCGGCTCTGAATTATCCGTAGGATTTTCATTTTCAATCGTCGTTTCTTCAGGCGTTTCTTCAACTTCAACGGTCTTGTCTTCTTGAGCTTGCTCTTCGTCTAATTCAGGCGTTGTTGACGTGTCAGCCTCGATATTTTCTGTCTGTTCGCCGTCTTGCGAATCAGTTTCAGGAGTTTGTGGTGCCTCTCCTATTGTCTCTTCAATTTCGACATTAACGGACTCATTATCAGGTATCTTGTCTTCTGCGTTATCTTCAGAAGCCGGAGTCATTTCGGGCATTTCTTCAGGCAATGAATTTTCATTTTCTTCGCCGCCTTGAGGCTCTTCCGTTTGAGTTTCAATTTCTGATTCTTTTACCTGTTCTGTCGTTTCGTCTGTTTTAATTTCTTCTTTTGATTCTTCGGTTGCAGGCTCAGAATCAAGAGTCTGTTCGATATAGTCGCCCTGTTCGTCAATATTTTTGTCTTCGAGTTCTTCGACTATTTCGTCAATATCATCAGGAATTACAGGAACAGGCGAAGTCGTAACAGGTTGAATAATTTTTTTTCCTTCCTGCTCAGGTTCGGGCGGCTGCGTTTTCTTTTTTATAAGTCCTGCTCTAAGGAACGGCATTTTTTAATCCCCAATCGTAGCGGCGATTAGCTGGTTAATTCGCCTTGCAAAATCCGCAGGGTCATCGGGGGAAGCTCCTTCTAAGATTGCCGCCTGGTCATATAAAACTTTGATAATGTCCGAAACTTTTTCGTTGTCATTATTGTCTTTAGCCATTGAAATTAATTTTTTAACGACAGAATGATCTGCATTAAGCTCCAAAACTTTTTTCTGCGGCGGTACGACATGGCCTGCAGAACGCATTAAGCTCAACATTTGGAAAGACATTCCGCCCGTCAATGAAGCTATTGAACCGGTGAGAGCAAGCGATAATTTAACGTCTGAAATTTTGTTCTCTAAGATCTCCATAGCAATTTTTTTCAGCGGCTCAAAATCTTTTTCGAGTGCTTTGATTTTTTCTTCGGAGTCTTTTTTCTCGTCATCTGTCTGTGCGCTGACGTTAGAATCTGAAATATTCAATAATTTATCTTTCTCGTCAGAATCCGGCGCGATAAACCTAAAGTCAGACAAAATAACTTCGTCAACAGGGTCAGTCATCAATAAGACTTCGTAACCTTTTTCAGTGTAAGGATCTAATTTCGGCGATGCTTTCAAAGCTGCTGCATTATCGCGGCCTGCGAGACAATAAATCCCTTTTTGGTCGGGCTTCATTCGAGATTTATATTCGTCGATAGTTGTCCAGTCGTCGTTGGCTGTCGTTTTGAATAAAGCTATCTCAAGAATTTTTTTCGAGTATTCTTTATCTTGAATGACGCCTTCTTTGAAGATTCGCCCGAACTCAAGCCAAAATTTAATATAAGTCTCGCGATCTTTTTCGAGCATCTTTTTTAATTCCGTGAAAATTTTTCGCTGTGTGCTGCGCCTGATAACTCTAATAATCGGATCGTCCTGCAAAATTTCTCGCGAAATATTCAGCGGCAAATCTTCTGAGTCAATAACTCCTCGAATAAATCTCAAATAATCAGGAATTAAAGACTTAAAATCGTTCATTATAAAGACCCGCTTAATATATAAACTCACACCGCCCGACTGAGGGTTCATGAATAAATCAAACGGAGCCCGCGAAGGCACAAATAATAATCCCTTGAAATTCGTTGAGCCTTCCGCATTAATTTTAATGTGAGTCAAAGGGTCTGAATAATCGTTCGTTAAATGCTTATAAAATTCTTTGTATTCGTCTTCAGTTATTTCGCTGTCGGCACGCTGCCAAATAGCTTTTCTTGAGTTTATAGTTTCGTCCTTAAAAATTACAGGATACGAAATAAAATCAGAATATTTATGAATAATCTCTTTAATTGTCCATTCGTCAAGATAATTTTTCGCGGCTGACTCTTCATTTTTTGAGTCGCGCATGAAAAGCGTTACGGTCGTGCCGCATTCGTTTCGCTGTTCAACGTTCTCGATAGTGTAAGCTCCCTTGCCGTCGGACGTGAATTTGAAAGTTTCAGCTTCGCCTAATTTTCTTGTAACGACTTCGACTTTTTCAGCGACCATAAAGACAGAATAAAATCCTACGCCGAACTTGCCTATTAAATCTTCGTCTAAAGGTTTATTTTCAGCTTTCACGGATTTCAAAAATTCTTTAGTGCCGCTCTTGGCGATAGTTCCTAGATAATTAATTAAATCGTCGCGGTTCATTCCTACGCCGTTATCGCTGACTGAAAGAGTTTTATTATCTGTATTAATTTCTATTTTTATTTCGGGATTAGCATTCTCCGCAAGCTCGGTATTTTTTAGAGTTTCAATTCTTCTTTTATCTAAAGCGTCGGAGGCATTCGATATTAATTCACGTAAAAATATATCTTTATTTGAATAGACAGAACCTATCATTAACTGCAGAAGTTCTGCAGCTTCGGTTTGAAAATAAAATTTTTCCTCACTCATGATTTTTAATTTTAGTGATGAGGAATCAGAAATGAGGAGCGAGAAATGTTTTTTACTTCCTACTTCCTAATTTCTAACTCCTACTTGCTTTTCTTACGCTACTTCTTCGGATTTTACTTTAACTACCTGTCTTGAACGATAATAACCGCAAGCCGGGCAAGCATGATGAACGAGTGTAAGTTCGCCGCAGTGAGGGCAGGCCATTGTCTGCGGTGTTGAAAGTGCCCTGAGCCACTGTGCTTTTCTCTGAGCTGTACGAGCATGTGATACTTTTCTTTTCGGTGTTGCCATGATTAAAAAATCCCCTTGCTAAAAATTTATATTTTGAAATCGCGCAGTGCTGAAAGTCTCGGATCGGCATCGTCATTTTTACAGCCGCATTCGCCTTCGTTCAAGTTCTTCCCGCAGGAAGGACATAAACCTTTGCAATCTTCTTTACATAAAACTTTCGTCGGCAAAAGTGAAAAAATACTCTCTTCAACTTGCGGCAAAATATCAAGAACACGACCGAAATATTCAACATCAACGGGCATATAGTCTGCAAATTCTTCAATTTCTTCTTCGGATTCTTCAGTTTCACCCGCTGTACTTCGCAAATAGTAAAGATACCTTAAATCGCCCGATATTTCAAGGCTTGTATCTTCTAAACATCGCACACAAAACGATTTTGCAGTCGCTGAAATCGAAATTTCTACAGATAACAAAGACTCTTCAAGCCATCTTGCAATCGCTTCAGCATGAAGTCCTGACGGAAAATTAAAACTCTGACCGTCAAAATTTAATTCGCCTGCTGAAAAATCATGCGACAAAAAAATTTCTGTCTCTGTATCATTTCGCGGCGGCAAGTTTATTAATAATGAAGAATTAGGATTGAGGAGTGAGGAATTATTTTTTTCGTTCATGTAATTTAATTAAAAAGCCACACGCTTTGTTTCGCGGGCGATCATTAATTCTTCGTTCGTCGGGACGACCATAACTATAACTTTTGAGTCATCAGTGCTGACGATAGCTTCTTTGCCGCGAATATTATTTTTTGCGCTGTCGATCTTCACGCCCATGAACTCTAAATGTTTGCAGACGTTTTCACGAGTTGCCGCGCTGTTTTCGCCGATACCAGCTGTGAACACGATGACGTCAAGACCTTCCATAGCGACAGTATAAGAGCCGATGTACTTGCGGATTCCGTACTCAAGCATATTAATAGCAAGCTGAGCGCGTTCGTTGCCTTTTTCGGCAGCCTGCTCAACGTCGCGAAGGTCGCTGCTGACGCCTGAAATTCCAAGCAAACCGCTCTTTTTGTTCATAAAGTTGTTCATTTCGTCGGCTGAATATTTCGTGATGTTCTGAACGAAAGGAACGCAGGCCGGATCCATGTCGCCTGTTCTTGTTCCCATTAAGACTCCTGCGAGCGGCGTTAAACCCATTGATGTATCAATGCACTTGCCGTTTTTAACTGCGCTGATTGAGCTTCCGTTGCCTAAGTGGCAGGTAATCATTTTTAATTCGCTTAAAGGCTTACCAAGAATTTCAGCGGCGCGTAGAGCTACGAAATGATGACTTGTTCCGTGAGCTCCGTAACGTCTGACTCTGTGAGTCTCGTAAAACTCCCAAGGAAGGCCGTACATGTAAGCATAATCGGGCATTGTCTGATGGAAAGCCGTATCAAATACAACGACGTTCGGAAGTTTCGGAAGCGCGTGCTGAATTGCCTCGATGCCCATGATG
This sequence comes from Synergistaceae bacterium, assembly GCA_017475805.1. The sequence goes on from JAFVEW010000326.1 coordinate 20,540, forward strand.
TGTCCGGGATTATGAAGCGGAGCAAGCGGGATACACTGGCGTAAACCGTCCATGACTTTAGCATCAACGAGAACGGACTCTTTATATAAATCTCCGCCGGAGACTATGCGGTGTCCTGCTGCTGAAATTTCGTCGAGCGATTTCAAAACGCCATGATCTTTATCAAGCAGTGCTTCAAGTACGAGATTCATCGCGACTTTGTGATCTTTAATCGGAGTTGTAACTGTGAAAGGTTCTGCGCCGGTCTTTCTGTGCGTAAGGTTCGAGCCTTCAATACCTATGCGGTCAACGAGACCTTTTGCCGAAACTGATTCGTTTTCCATGTCGAATAGCTGATACTTGAGTGAGGAACTGCCGCAATTAATTACGAGAATTTTCATGACGTTAAAAAATCCTTTCTAATAAAAAAATGGCGGAGACGTAGAGATTCGAACTCTAGGAACGGCAAGCCGCTCAGTTGATTTCGAGTCAACCGCCTTCGACCACTCGGCCACGTCTCCGTTCAATGGTTATATACGGTCATTAAGATAAAAGATAGGGAAATACTAATGTTAAACGAGATAAAAGTCAAGCGGGCAAAATTAAAAGAAAAAATATTTGCTCCGCTATGATAACGGGCTTTATTTGAGGGGTATATCATTGAGGCCTCTGGACAGATTTCGACAAAATTATTTAATTTGCGAACAGAAATTGAAAATCTTGAACGATCTTGGCGGTGACTCGCTCAAAAATTATTCGAAGACTCTAATATCAATTAAGATATTAATAACATAATATGCTTCAAGAGCGTTCGCTGTCGTGGCACTAAGGAAGATTTTTATTATCAATCCGTCAGGAATTTATAATTTAGAGAAAATCGATATGCCTGAAGAAACGCTTGTGGGCGTCCGCCTTGACGAAATGGTTCACTCCTAACATGGAAAAAACTCTCTACTCTGCTTGAATCGATTTGGGGTTTGTCGTTAGGTCTTTTCAGTAGGATTTATGGTACTCGCTATATTGATGCCGATATCTAACTTTGTAGGCATTATGAAGCAATATGGTTAATATTAACACGGATATTAGCTCACTGTTTGTATATTTTTGTGTGTTAATGTTACAATACGCTAAATACAATAATTTTTAATGAAAGGATTTCTATGTTAATGCCAAGCACAAATAACAACTTAAAGAAAGTTAAAGACTTCAATGACGAAGAGAAAGCAGCCATCGTCGCGCGTGCAAACAGAATCGAAGTTGCAAGAGTAGCTAAAGAATTTGGGACAACTTGGCAGGTTGTCAGTGCTATCCAGAGAGCCGCTAAAAATGCAAAAACAAAAACTAAAGCAAAAGTTCAGCCAAAGAAAGCCGCGCCCGCAAAGAAATCGAATGCCGCAAAAACTAAAACAGTAGCAAAGAAAGCCGCGCGCTCCAGCGACGAGAGACGTTTAGCAATATTAAAACGTGCAAGCGAAATAGGCATCACTCAGGCCGCCGCCGAAGCAGGAGTCAGCAAATGGACTGTCTTCCAGTGGCGCAAAGTCATGAAAA
>JAFVEW010000327.1 GCA_017475805.1 Synergistaceae bacterium
AATTAAATTTTGAAAAAATCAAATTTTCTGATAATCTTGCAAAAATAATTTTGTATGATTAAGGAGAATATCTTATGAAAAAAATAATTCTTGTTTTCTTAATGGTAATGGGTTTATCCCTCTCAGCACAGACGGCAGACGCAAAGTCCGACAGGCTCTTTCAGGTTGCCTTGCTTCAATCTTTGATGCGCGGCGAATATGACGGCGTAATAACTGTCTGGGAACTCAAGCATTACGGCGATACCGGCATAGGCACGTTTCAAGGCGTAAACGGCGAACTTATCGCGCTGAACGGCAAAGTTTACCGCGCTCTATGGGACGGCAGCGTCGAAATCGTTCCGGACGATGAAACAGTCCCGTTTTCAAACATCACGTTCTTTGATAATGACATCTCTGTTGAAAACGTAAAATGCGGTTCAATCGAAGAGCTGAAAAAAATTTTTGACTCTGTTGTCTTGCGGCACGGCAAAAATCAGTTTTACATGGCCAAGCTCTCAGGCAGTTTTTCAAAAATGCTCGTGCGCAGCGAACTGCCCCAGCATGAACCTTACATACCTTTGGCGGAAGCCCTTAAAACCGACCAGCGTGAATTTACGTATAAAAACATTGACGGCACGGTCGTTGCACTTTACTGCCCTGATTATATGGAAGGCCTGAACAGCTCGGGCTGGCATTTTCATTTCGTATCTGACGATGAAACAAAAGGCGGACACGTTCTCGGACTCGAGGTCGCTGACGCAATTCTCGGCATGGATATAATCAGCGAGTTTGCGATGATTATCCCGAATAGGGCAAGTTTTGACGGGAAAGATTTAGCTGCCGACATGAAAGAAGAAATAAGACAGGTCGAACAGGACGAAGTGAAATTGAAGTAGATTTTAACTGGCAGATTTTGAAAAAATAAATTTTTCTGTTAATCTTTCCCAATATTTTAATTATTTTAATTGGAGGAAAAAATTATTATGTATGAAATCGTTTTAATCAGACACGGCGAAAGCGCATGGAACAAAGAAAACAGGTTCACGGGCTGGACTGACGTGCCGCTGTCCGAAAAAGGCATCGAAGAAGCACGTTCCGCCGGAAAATTATTAAAGGCTGAGGGCTTTGCTTTTGATTACGCTTTTACTTCGGTTCTGAAACGCGCAATAAAAACTCTCTGGCTCGTCCTTGAAGAAATGGACAGAATGTGGATTCCCGTACAGCATTCATGGAAACTGAACGAACGCCATTACGGTGCTTTGCAGGGCTTGAACAAGGCTGACACTGCCGCCAAATACGGCGACGCCCAAGTCAAAATCTGGCGCAGGAGCTATGACGTACAGCCGCCTTTCCTTGAAAAATCCGATGAACGTTACCCAGGCCATGACGAAAGATAGAAAGGACTCACGGAGGCTGAACTGCCTTTGACCGAATGCCTTGCCGACACAGTTGCGAGAGTCGTTCCGTTCTGGAAAGATTCAATCGTGCCGCAGATTAAAGCCGGAAAGAAAATCATCATCGCCGCACACGGAAATTCACTCAGGGCTCTTGTCAAATATCTCGACAACGTTTCGGAAAAAGACATTCTCGAGCTTAATATTCCGACTGGTGTTCCGCTTGTTTATGAACTCAATGAAGATTTGAAGCCGAAGTCGCACCGTTACCTTGGGGACGCAGAAGCAATCGCAAAAGCTCAGGCAGCAGTTGCAAGTCAGGGAAAAGCGAAGTAAAACAGTTAGGAGTTAGGAGTGAGGAATTGTAAAAAAATTCCTGCTTCTTAACTTCTGAATTTTTTAAGGAGATAAAATTTATGCACTATTCAGACAGAATACAGGCTTTGACAATTTCGCCGATACGCCGTCTTATTCCGTATGCTGACGAGGCTGTTGCGAAAGGCAAAAAAGTCATAAGGCTCAATATAGGACAGCCTGACATTAAAACGCCCGATGAATATTTCGAGGCAGTCAAAACTTTTCATCCGGCAACGATAAAATATCAGGTCGCTCAGGGAATACCGGAACTCCGCGAGGCCATCAGCAATTATTACAAGGCCATGAACGTTCCCTATGAACCTGATGAGATTTTTGTAACGGCTGGCGGAACTGAGGCTTTGCAGTTTGCAGTAAATATTCTCTGCGACCCGGGCGACGAGATTTTAGTTCCCGAACCTTTTTATGCCAACTATAATACGTTCGCCAAGCTCTCCCTCGCAAAATTAGTCCCCATTCACACGGCT
>JAFVEW010000328.1 GCA_017475805.1 Synergistaceae bacterium
AAAAGGAAGAAATAAATAGACGAAAGTTTTCGCAAATTGAAGAAGTAAAACAGTCTGTATTTTCTTATATTGAAGGATATTATAATAAAAAGCGGCCTCATAGCACTAATGGCGGACTTTCTCCAGATGAGAGAGAAGCGGGATTTTGGACAAAAAGAAGTAATTTTTTATTTATTTTACTTTTCGTGCCCACTTTATTGACTATCATCCACTCTTGCCGCCCTCCCCAAGCCTTAAAATCCAGTATTTACGGCCAGGTGTGTCAACTGTCAAATAAAGCCCGCCGTCATCACGAAGCAAATAAGTTTTATCTTTAGACATCTTGACTTGTGTGTTATTTAACATTAGTATTAACCTTCCTTTATGTTGTGCGACCGTAGATAACGTAAGATTTACGCGCTTGTAGCTCAGTGGATAGAGCGACGGCCCCCGGAGCCGTAGGTCAGGAGTTCAAGTCTCCTCAAGCGCACCACCTTCGTAACAATATTTCAAAGTTCTTTTTCTGTATCTTTCATTGTAAGCCACAGTTTTGTATTATACGTTTTTCAAGTTGTTTAGCTATACAATTTGAACGACAAAAATCCCCTTTCGATCAAGAGTCGAGAGGGGATTTACACAATAATGAATTCTAAATCCTTGTCTTGGGCGATATTTTTCACTGTCTTTTTCTTCGTTTAGGTGCAGGAGTTTTGGGTTCGTCATTTCTCCATAAAAATTGCTGCTTCGAGGCGGCTGCACCGCTCAAAGGAAGTTCAACCCAGCCCCAAGGAGTTACAAGTAAAAATCTAAGTGTTATATTTTGTTCAGCGAGTGCATCAACATGAGGAATAAATCTCACGACTTCATCAAGACAAAAGTTATCACTAATTATCCAAACTCTGCGGCATTTTCCGCGACTAAAAATAGCTGCATGGTCAATAGCGGCCCTGAGTCCTCCTTCGTAGTCTGGAGGTGCGAGACTAATTATTATTGTGTCTGATTTATCGCCGGATTTTTTTGAATTGGGAATAACGTCCGCATAGTCTTCGAGACGGCTTAAACGTGAATAAAGGTCTTCAATGCTTCCTGTTTCGTCTTCTAATTCTTGGCCGAAAAACTCAGCAAAAATATCTCGGGGTTCTACGCTGGATTCATTATTTTTATTTCTGTTTATAGCGTCATTCATCCATTCTCTAACTATGTTAGCGGCTTCAATAATATATTCAGGATATTCAGTCTCAGAAATTGCTGATAATAATTCACTCATCATCATTTCCGGCTGCTTCTTGGTGATTTTTTTGCCGCCTGTTTCAGATTTTGAAATTTCGTTTTGTTTCATGTCTCTCTAGCCTCCTTTTGAGCAATCAAGTATAACACACGGCGATTATTATTAACGTGCCTATTACAGTTGAAATTATCGTGTGAATTTCGCTGCGCATTAAAATTTTAGAATTAAAACCGCCGCGCAAATTTTCAAATTTTAATTTTGAAATTAAAGGGAAAAATCTTTTGACTTTCGCGCAATAACTCTCGTATTCAATGCCGAATTTAGAACGCAAAAAATTTTCTTCATGCGGAATTATTGAAAGATTATATAAGAGATAAAAACTCACGATAAAAATCATCACAGCGTAAACTCCTGCGATTATTGCCCAGCCGAAGCCGATTAAAAAATTTCCAAAATATAAAGGATTTCTCATCAAAGCATACGGCCCGGTAGTTGCTAATTTTTGAGCTTTGACGTTTTCACCGCGATATAAGCCTATAAAGCCTACAGCCCAGCACCGCCAAAGTTGCCCGGCGATTATAAAAGCAAGAGCGACTAAAATCTGCTTCAAATTAAAATTATTTTTCTTGGCCGTAAACAAAATTATTAAAAATATTAAAGTCCAGAGGCCGCCGCGCATTTTGAAAATCCATTCTCGAATCTTCTCAGGCATCTTCAACTGAAGCTCCTTTATGTAAATTTTCGCTGACTCCCCAGCCGAGCATACGGACAACTACGATAACGCCCATGAAAATTGAAAGATAGTCCGTGAAAAATCTGCAAATTATCGCCATTACTCCGGCCATGTTCGCAGGCATTAAAATTGAATAGAGCAAAGCTCCGCCGCCCTCAGCAAAACCGCTCGCTCCAGGTGTAGGAATAAAATATAAAATAAACATGAAAACCGCTTGAACGGCGATTGTTTGAATATATCTGAAAGGCAGGCCGACCGCACTCATTAAAACAGGAAGGACGCTGAACAACGCGAGTAAATGCAAAACGGAAAGTATCACAGCAAGAGCGACCCAAATTTTTCCAGTGTTGAAAGCCAATCTGAAATTCAAAATGTAATTATCAATTTCACGGTCGAGCCACTGAATAATTTTTATTACCATTCTGTTTGACTTCATAAAATTAAATTTTCGCAGCCGCATCACGATTGAACGTGCAAATTTTTTTATGATTTCAGGCTTTATTATCGTAAAGGCAACAAATGCCCACGTCGCTAAAATTAAAATGAAGACATAAGAGACCAAGCCTTTTAAGAAAGGACTGCCGTCTAAAATGTCTGGGTCAAGCATCAAAGCTACTGGCACAGCTAAAGTCAAAATTAAAATCGTCAACATCGTCCGCATTAAAGTTATCGCTATGCCTTTGCCGACAGGAATACCTTTTTTATAAAGCGCGTAAACTTGAAACGGCCCGCCGCCGCTCTGCATGGGAGTTACAGCACTGCCAAAATAATTCAGCCACGTTAAAACTATTCCAAGCGATAACGAAACTTTTTCGTGAGCAGCTACCGCAAGCGCGCAAAATCTTCCGGCATCACAAAGCCACGCCATGAACACTACGAGCAATGCAAGCAATAGTTTTAATTTATTCGCTGTTAGTAACGAATGAACAGTATCATGGTCAACGCTGCGAAAAATTATTAAAGCATTGACTCCGAAAGCCAATAGTATAAAAATTACCAGACCTTTTCTGAGAGACAAGTCTTAATTTCCTCCGTGTTAAATTTTAATTTATTATAACCGAGTGATTTATAATTTTTACATAAAAATAAAAAAGGGGAGAAAATAAATGTGTGGAATTTTAGGTTACAGCGGCGACCGTCAAGCAAGCGATATTTTATTGAACGGCCTCGCCAAACTTGAATATCGCGGTTATGACTCGGCGGGCGTTGCTGTGCTTGATAACGGCGAAATTAAAATTGCAAAAAATAAAGGACGCTTGAAAGTCCTCGAAGAAAAAATAAAATCCGGCCAAGAAGTTCCCGGAACTTGCGGCATCGGGCACACCCGTTGGGCAACTCATGGCGAACCTTCAGACGTCAACGCCCACCCTTTATGGAGCGATGATATGTCCGTCGTAGCTGTTCATAACGGAATTGTTGAAAATTACCGCGAAATTAAAGAAGAACTCTCAAAACACGGCTATAAATTTTATTCGCAGACTGACACTGAAGCAGCCGTTAAATTAATTGATTTTTATTATAAGCAGGAAAAAAATCCGCTCAAAGCTATCATTAAAGCCATTCATAAAATCGAAGGCTCTTATTGTTTCGTTTTGCTTTTCAAAGATTTTCCTAATGAAGTTTGGGGTGCTCGTAAAGATTTGCCGTTAATCGCAGGACAAGGCAAAGGCGAGTCGTTTTTAGCTTCGGACGTTTCAGCGATTTTGCAGGACACTCGTCAAGTTTATTATCTCGACAATATGGAAATCGTGCAGCTTAAAAAAGGCGTCGTTAGATTTTTTGACACTGAAGGCTACGCAAAACATAAAGAACTCAGCGAAGTAACTTGGGACATGAACGCGGCTGAAAAAGGCGGCTTTGAACATTTCATGATGAAAGAAATTCACGAGCAGGCTCGCGCCGTCAAAGATACTTTCGGTTCTGTTTATCATTCAGGAAAAATTAATCTCGATGACATGAACTTGACCGACGAAAATATTAAAAATATCTCGCAGATTTATATAATCGCTTGCGGGTCTGCTTATCATGCCGGAGCTGTTGCTCAATATGTCATTGAAGACTTAGCTAAAATTCCTGTACGAATCGAATTAGCTTCAGAATTTCGTTATCGAAATATGCCGCTTGATAAAAATGCTCTTGCGATAATAATTTCACAATCGGGCGAAACGGCTGACACTCTCGCAGCAATGAGACGAGCAAAAGAAAACGGAATTAAAACTCTTGCGATCGTCAACGTCGTTGGAAGCACGATAGCACGCGAAGCCGACAGCGTTTTTTATACGATGGCCGGGCCTGAAATAGCAGTCGCTACGACTAAGGCTTACAGTGCACAATTAATTGCGTGTTATGTTCTCGCGATTCAGTTTGCAAAAGTTCGTGGCGTGATCGAAGAGTCAGAAGTTGAAAGATTAATCGCCGAGATTCAAAAATTGCCGGAAAAAATTGATGAGATTCTTGACGAGAAAGAGCCTCTTGAAGAATTAGCCTATAAATTTGTGAACGCCCGTAACGCCTTTTATTTAGGACGTAATATTGATTACGCTGTAGCTATGGAAGGCAGCTTGAAAATGAAAGAAATCAGCTATCTTCATTCAGAGGCTATTGCCGCCGGAGAAATGAAACATGGGCCGATAAGTTTAATTGAAAAAGGAATGTTAGTTGCGGGAATAATGACACAAAAGAATCTTTATCAGAAAATCGCAAGCAACATGCTCGAGGCCAGGAGTCGCGGAGGATTTTTATTAATAATTGCAACACGAGGCTGTGAAGCATTAAAAGATGAAGCGAATTTTATTTTTAATATTCCTGAAACAGACGAACATTTTGCGGCAAGCCTTGCTGTGATCCCGTTGCAGCTGCTTGGATATTATGTGGCAGTCGCTCGAAAACTTGACGTTGATAAACCTCGAAACTTGGCCAAGAGTGTTACTGTTGAGTAAAATTAGGAATATTGAAAAAACATTTAGCTCATATGAACATAAGAGCTAAACAATCTCTTAGAGAATTAAAATAAAAGCGACTCCCTCCTATTATTTTTTAATCAGGAAAGAGTCGCTAATGAATTTTTCAATATAAAAGCTATTTAAGTTTATAATCCTGCAGCTTTTCTTAATTCTTCA
>JAFVEW010000029.1 GCA_017475805.1 Synergistaceae bacterium
CGAAGGATTAAAACAAATAAATGAAAAGGGCTATGCTCGAAGCTACGATGCTGAAGGTCGCAAGGCAATATCTGCTGTTTTTGTTGCTGATGATGAACATAGAAAAGTTTTGCTATTTGAAACGATCTAAAGTGTGGACAAAATTCATCGACGTTTACAATAAGCGGCGAAAAGATAAATAGTTTCAGAAAGTCAATGCTTAAAAATTGACTTTACTGACGAATGCAAAGAAAGATTAGAAAAAGCGAGATTTTATTTTCACTATCCGTTTTAGTAATTTTCTGAAGATAGTGCTAAAGAATGTAGTAACAATATAGAAAAATCCCAAATATTTTCCTGAAGTTTCTCTACTTTTAACTAATTTTCCATCTTCAAAATATAACTCAAAGGTTATTTTATAGGAATGTGGTCCTATAAAATAGCGAGTGTAAAATTCTTCTTTCATTTCGCGAGCTATGATTATACTTCCGTCATATTTAAGTTCAAGATTGATATTTTTGTACTCCTGTATTCCCTTATATTTTTCCAATCCAGATGTATACTGTTGGGGCGTAACGTTATTAATGCTTGGATATAAATTGTTATGACAAAATATCTTGAGATTATCAAGATACAACGTGTTATCAGCTACCTTTAACTGAACAACATAACCTTTCCAACAAGCTGAACAAAATGGTGTTGGAGATAATCCAAATTTTTGAGGATTAAGTAAGATTTTGAATCATAGTTTTTTATAAAAGCCCATTCATTGCCTTTCCAAATAAATGGGTCTTTGAATTGTTGCGTCATATCTATATCTATAGTAACCTTTCTTAATTAAAATTTTAATATTAATGAAGTTAGAGAGTTGACGGCTCTGAAAATTTAATAAAATTCGTGGCAAAAAATTTCGTCATTCTCTGAGAGCAGCCATTTAAGTATACAATTTTTCGACGGCCATGTATTTTCGTAAATTCTTCGGACATCGCCATGTCTACAAATTTCAAAGTCTTTATCGAGATAATTTTCGTTTTGTAGCCAATTCATAAATGTTTCTTGTTCAAAGCATACACCCTGTTCTTGTTCTCTAAATAATTTTTGAATTTCAGTCTGCATATTTTCCCATTGCACTATTATTTTTATGAAAGATTTATAGGCTTCGTTTTTTTTATTTTTGGACTGAAATATTTTGCAGAAAGAAAAGCGAATGTAGCGTCCCGCGAAATCTTTTCGTCCCGAGTCAATGCCTGAAACGACAAGGAATATTTGATTATTTTCCTCGAAAATTGCCGCACAACCTCCGTCTTCAGAAAGTATACCGCATTTTTTTCGCAGCGGTGCAAATTCTATAGGGTCGCTCAAAACTTGTTCACCGGAATTTGCATAAACGTGATAATCATCTTTCAAAGTTCGTGTTACAAATCTAAAATCTATATCACAATTCATTTTTTATTACTCCTTTGCAAAGATAAGAGATTAAAAGAGCCGATGTAAACGTACACATCAGCTCTTTTGTTGTGTTATTTGCTAACGCAGAAATTCAAATTTTTCACCGTTAAGTAACGGAAGCAAATTGTCAAGCGACGTTCGAAGGCGCGAATTTATGTCCCTTCGACGCTGTGAATATCTAAATTCTTCTGGCCATACATAACCGCGAATAGGCCTGTAAAAACGTTTCCATTGAAGAGTTAAATCGTACTTGAATCTCTGACGCTGTTTATCGAGCTCCTTGCCCTCTGAAGTTGATAACATTTCGTTTGAGCGTATCATAATGTCTTTGAACTCTTCAGCAATGGCAAAGGCAGCCTCGTTGGGTTCGGTGTAAACGTCTTTGAGAGCCTGTTTTACTCTGTAAGTAGTTTCTTTAGATGCACCTTCCACAATTTTGAAAGCCTGTGCGGCATCGTTAGGTCTTCCTTGCGATATGCATTCCTCGTCATCTAGATCGAGGCCGTTCAACGCTTTACGGACACGGTGCTGTATGAAGCTGCGATAACTCATCGTCCAGCCGTCTAAGAGTTTCAAGCCCATCAAAATCTTTCGCATTCCTTGACTGTCGCCAGAGTTCTCAATGAAATCTATCATTTCGCCCAAGAGGCTGTAATCATCGAGTTTCAAGCGTCCTGTCGTCGCGAGCATTTTACAAAACTGATTTTTCATAGCCTGCAGGACGTTGTTCAAGATTTCATCGAGTTCTTTTTGTAATTTCACGCTAAGACTCGTTCTAAGATAATCAAGAGTATTTTCATATGTTCTGAGCAACTTACCACCAACTGCGCCGCTTTGAATGTCGCCCTCAGTCAAAGGAAGTTTCTCGGCTTCTGCGTCAAGAACTTCTTCAATTTTTGTTTGAAGCTCGGCGCAAGGCTTTTCGCGATTTTTTCTCAAATCGGACTCGGGGCCGACAAGGTCATTCATAGCTTGGTCTATGTCCTCCCAAAGTCCCCTGAAAAGAACTTCAAACGTGTCATATTCTCTATCGACGTCGCCGTCTTCTTTGAGTAACGAACGAATTTTTTCAGCAAACTGCCGCATGTCATTCACAGTAGTTTTTAACATATTCTGAAGGTTTTCAGCGTATTCGCGGTCGTTCTGCTCTATATTTTGTGAGAGATGAGAGAGTGCGCGTTTTATCAAATTTTCGGCCACGTCTTTTGAGTCTGTACAATCTACTATGACCGTATCAGCAACTTTGATTTGTGCTTTGCTTATCGTTTTTTGAAGCATTTTGCACTGTTTCTCGTTATCTGCACCAAGTCGCGAAACGTGGTTGAAAACCCAAAATGCCCAACGTTCAATTGGGAGTTTCTCGCCTAATGCACTTCTTGCCTTGCCGTACAAATCGACTTCAACATCGCCCCAAGATTGCCCGGTATCTGAAGGTTTTGTCAAAAAAAATACAAGGTCAACTTGATCCTTCAAAGCGTTCACGAGCCTATTAACATCACCGAAACGGGTATCGCCTAAGTCTGGTAAATCTATTAATCTCAAAGAGCCTGAGTCTTCGTTGGGAAATTTGCAAAAAATTTCAACGTTATCAACTGCAAAATGGTTGAAGTAAATCCTGTTGCCGTCTTTATCGTCCTGAGCTACATACTTGCGAATTTCTTCTTTTTTTATTCTCGATGGGCGTGAACCGAGTAAATCTTCATATTGACTCGCGTGTTCTTGCAACTCGTTCAAATGCTGTAAATGTAAGTTTATTCCCGTTGTATCTTCTGGGTCAGTTTTGAGCGAATCAATGGCCGGCAGCCTTAAATTTTTGAATTCAGACAGCGATGTTGGAATTATTGAGAATAGATCAGGTTTGTATTTTTTTAATTCGGCGAAATATGGAGCGATTTTCTCATCGATGAACTTACTTTTGCTCAAAAAATTCACAATAGCGTAAGTAACGTCTGTATCTTCATTGACGATATCACTGCGTACTCCTGTACAAAATTGCCCATCTCCGTCTAGGATTTCAGTTGCGCTTAATCCTGTTATAGTTTGTAACAAGCGGCTTTTACCTTGTCTTGCACGGCCTATAACTGCGATGTTGAGTGTAGAACGGTTCAAACGTCTTTCAAGATGTTTAAGTTCATCGCGACGCTTTGTTGTTTCAGATATTATCTTCTCGAAATCCTCAGAGATTTTTGCAATATTTCCAAATTCGTCAGCTACGTCTTTTTCATCAAAAATTTCGCGGCATAAAAGATGAAACTTTTCAAAACTATTCACAGCCGAAGACAACGCTTCCCGTGAGTTAGCTACACGTAAGGCCATAGGTTGACGCTGCTGTATTATTGCCTGAATATTTTCCTGTATCAATTTTTTAATTCCTTTCTGCTAATTGTTTTATAAATATGTCTATACAAGTATCAAAATCTGCGCTGTCATTTAGCTTTTCATCGGGGGCCCATAAACGAATATCTAACCCGTCGCCGATTTGTTCTAAGTTTGTTTTTAAGGCTTCAGAAATTGAAGCTCTGTTGACTGCGAGCAAATTTGAAGCGAGATAATATCCCAGTAATCTGCCATTATGGATGACTGCTACAAGATAGATATTCTTTGAAATCGTAGCAAAAAAGAAACGAAAAAATTTTTCACTATTTGGTTGATTTTTCAAGACTTGAGCGATTTTTTCATCTAATTTTGTGAGAAAATTCCCTTGTCCTTCTTTCAGAACTTTGAGCGAAAGAAATGCAAGTCTTGTGAGTAATTCTATTTTTTCTGATAAATCAGAATTATCGTCGACAGTGAACATAAATCTCTTATTGCTTCTTACGCCGAAATCACCTTTATTGAGTACTCGGAAAGCTGCTTTTAGACCAGTCTTATCAAGAAATACATACTCGGACGCTGAAGAGTTGTATTCTTTGCAAAAAAATTTAGGTATTGATAAACTACCTGCGATAGTTTGGCCGCGTTCTGAATTTTCAATGTAATCTCCGTTTGGAAAATTACTGACGCAATCAACATAAACAAGTGAGTCAGCGTTGTAATATTTTTGCAGCAATGAATCGTTTTCTATGACTGATAAAATCTCTTCCGCCTCATTCTGAAATTCATTATTTTCAGCACGCATAGCCACAGCTTTACGCAACGTTTCATTTTCATTTCGCAAAGAGTCAAGTTTTTGCATATTGAAATAATATACGGCAAAAAGTGTAGCAATTAACAAGACCAAAGCCACTAATAACAGACGATTTGTATTTCGCAATCTCAGATTCTCTTTTTTGAGCGTTTTTAATTCTCTTTGAGAGGCTTTCAAGTCCTCTTGAGTTGTTTTTAATTCTTTTTGAATTTGGATTAAATCTTCCATTGTTTTTCTATCTCCTTTCCGTTGTGATTGCGTCGAGATTTTGAAGCACTTGATTTATAAAAACGTCGAGGCATGTATCGAGATTAGCTCTGAATTTCACGTTGTTGTTAGACTTCAGTAAATTAAATGTCAATTTTTCCATTGATGAATCAAGAGTTATTCTGTCGTTGTCCATAAGGGTTTTGATGAGTGAATTTTTTTCAAGAATAGGTCTGCTCCCAACAAGATAATATGTTGGGTCTGAGTTTTCTCTTATCACGGCAGAAACTTGAAGCCAATCGTAATTAGTTCTAAAAAATAATCTTACTGCACTATGGCTATTGATATTTTTATCTTTCAACGTCTGGAGAAGTCTGAGTGCAAGAGTTATCATATCGCCTGATTTACCGGGCTGTAAATTTTTCAAAGAAAAGAAAGCCTCTTCGCCAGCAGATTTTATTGTGTTATTCCAAAGGATTGTGCTGCTTGATAAATTAAATGAAAACGTCTTATTCGTATCAAGAGCAAAACCTCCGCCGTAAAAACTTTTGATTGTATTCATCAAATAATCTTTATTTGCAAATCCGTAGCTTGAAGACGAATTTGTATATTCACGGCAGAAATTCAGCAAACCTTCGCTAAAATAATCTCTGTCTTTGAAATCAGATACGATGTCTATCCATTCGAGGGCATTGGCGTCAATAAATTTCTTGATTTCGTTAGTATTAATATTGATGTTTGTAGCGTTCGGGAAAATAGTTTTGATGATATTAGCTGGTTTATATTCATTTGGAATTTCAGGGATTTCGACAGAAATATCCTTGAAAACGTCTGTAATATCGTAATTAAATTTAGATAAAACATCCCGGCCTTCTGCACCAAAAGATAATAGGTAGTCTAAACCGTCTTTGCCGAATGATAAGACATAATCAAGTCCAGACTGTCCGAGAGATTTTATAAACTCAAATCCAGCCGCGCCGCAGCTTTTTATATATTCCCATCCTTGTGCGCCGTTCTCTATGATATATTTCAAGCCATCATTAGCATACGGTATCAAAAGCTCAATACCTTTTTCGCCTAATTGAACAAAATACGGCCAACTTTCGCTATGATTACGCAAATAGTATAATGTAACTTCACCAAGTGATTTCAAAAATTCAACTCCGGCATCGCCGCATTGTAATAAATATTTCCAACCTTCATCGCCACGTCCGAGCAAGTATTCTAAGCCAGCTTGTCCGCATAATGTTAAGAATTGCATACCTTTTTCACCGCACGATACTAAATATTTCCAGCCCTCTTCATCGTGGGATTTGAGACAATCCAAACCCTCTAAGCCGTATTGTATAAGCGCGTCAAGACCTGCACTCCCGTAAGATTTTAGAGCGTCAAAACCTTGACTCATTGACCATTCAGCACCGTGAGTTACTTTTATCGTTATATTTATGTTATCGTTTTCTGAAGATATTTGCTCAAGTTTACGGAATAAATCAAGAATTTCTTGACACGCTACTTCTGAGCATGATTCAAAATTTTTTTCATTCACTGAAATCTTGAAATTAGCTGAAGCTACGTACGGCAATGCCCAAAAAGAAATTATGAGCAATAAAGAAAAAATTTTTTTCTTAGTAATCATTTAACAATCTCCTTTCTAATTATCATCTTGCAGTTTCAAAATTTTCAGCGTGCTGCAAGAATTGATTTACAAAAATCTCTATGCAATTGTCTATATCGCTGTTTTCTAATCTGCTGTCAGGATTCCAGAGATTAAACGTTATTTGCGCTTCGTTATCATCGTAATTTATTATTTTCTCATCGAGAAGCAGCTCGTTAAGTTTATCTTTGTTAAAAACTGACTGGCGGGACGCAATATAAAATTTAGTGTCATTGTTATTTTGTAAGACAGCCACTAAATACACATTTTTAATGTTAGTTTTGAAGAATAATCTCGCTATGTCGCTGTCTCCATAAATTTTATCTGTTTTTTCAGCTGGCTCTAGTTTCAAAGATTTAATCGAAAGCAAAAGAGAATCAGCGTCTGGTCTCCAAACGTTAGAACATTTGAAACTAAATGAACTTAATCCGAGCTTAGATAATTCGCCGTCATAAAGCGAGCTTAACATCTCATTGAATTTATTTTTGTCAACGAAGCTATAATTCGCTGTAGAACTTGGAAAAGCCCTGCATAATCTCAAATTATCTTCAATAAAATAATCTTCGTTTCTAATTCCAGCAACAGAATCGATTTTTTCTAACGCTCCTTTTTCAAGAAACTCAAGCAGCTAAGACTCGCTAATTTGTGCTTTTAATGATTCGATGTCGGAAGCAGTTATCTCACCAAAAGTAATACGTTCTTTAATATCATCAATAAAGATTTTCAAGCAATTATCGAGTGTTATGTCTGGATTATCCAAGAAACTGGATTCTTTTGTGAGCCTAAAATCAAAATCGTTGTATAAAAGAGAGAGAGAATTTTTTAATTCATTTTTCAAGCTACGTTTAATAGCTACTGCATTTTCGGCAGCAATATAATAAACAATCTCTTCTGCTGGATAGCTCAAAGTTTCCACAATATAGAAGCCTTTGCGATTAGTCTTAAAGAAAAATCTGAATGTTCCTGTTATGTCGCCGTCATTGCTTTCAATCCAAGCCGTTAATTTTTCACGCAGCGAAGAATTAAACTCGAAATTGCTCGATTGAATTTGCAATTTTTTCAAAATTGAAAACGGAATCATCAGCGATATTTTTCAAGAGCATTTCTAAACTTTCATCTGATAGCTCGACGTTCGAAACGCACATAAATCGTTTATTGCTTCTGACCGCAGGATCATCGCTGCAAATTTCTTTCAAGCTGCTTAATAATTTTTCAGAATCGAGAAAATTTATGTTCTCATCATAAAAATTTAGCTCGCTGAAATTGCTATCTTCCCAAATTATTTCACTATCTGAGGAGTTTTTAGTGAAATCCAAACAATACAGATCGCCACTCGTTTCGATAGTCGCTAAAATTTTGCTTGATATTCTCTCTGCTTTTTCGCGGTTAGCTTGCTTTTCAGCTTGTAAAGTTTCTAAGTTTTGTGAAGTTGGCTCTGATTTTGACAGATTTGAAATATCATTCCACCATTTTTTGAAAAAGCCGCTCCAAGTCGAAGTGTGCGACACGGTTATATTCACGTTGATGTTATTATCTTCAACGTTTTCATCGCTGCGGTGTTGTGAAGCCCACGAATCAAAATAGCTTTGTATATCGTCGCTGTTGCGTTCCCAGATTTGTGACAGAAGCTAGCACTCTTGATGTTGACAATCTTTGAAATCTTCAACGTCAAACGTAACAGAAAAATTAAAAGTAACGGGCTGCGCACTGACCGAAGCGGCAAGTAAAAAAAACACGATAATAAAAGCAGTGCAAACGAGCAAAAATTTTTTCATTTCGATTTCGCCTCCATAGCCTGTTCTGTAAAAATTTCTACAGCCATATCAAAGTTAATAGGGGCTTTCTTTAATTTTTCGTCATCTTTCCAAAAAACAAGATGTACTTCATAGACTTTGTTGTCTTCTGTGTCTTCTGCTTCTATTGAGATATGTGAGCGAGCCTCGTTGAAAATTTTTGAGAAAAATTCGCTCTCATCGAATTCTTTTATTGCGAAATATAAAGTTCTTGCAAGTATCACGGGGGTATCAATAGGGCTCAAATTTCTCAAAGCATCTCGCAAATTTTTTTCAGCAGTTTCATTAGCGTCCTCTTCGGGCTGCTTTGATGTTGTAGGTGGGACATCGACAATTTTTTGCGAAACTTTCTTATTTTCTATTAGCGACGACGGCGTTAAATCCGGGCTTTTTTCTTGAGTTTTAATTCCTTGCTGTTCATCTTTTTTAATCGGCTCTTCGTCAGGCTCAAACATGTCCGACACTGCATAAAATCCAACGCCAATAACTGCGACAATCGCGGCTGAAATTAAAATCTTAGTTAGTGGCGATGGTGGCGTTTTTTATCGTGCCCATCAAATTTAATAACGCTGGACTCATTTTTAGGCTTAGGCGTTTCAACGTGAACAGAAGCAAGCTCTCGAATGTTGCGATTTATCGATAAATATCCTTCATTTTCAGGCCATCGTATTAAGCCCGATGAAGCAACAAATGGATATTCACTCGCCGGTGCAGGCTCATCAGGAAAAATCAAGATATCAGGTCGGAAAGAACCTCGCCTCGATATTTGCATTAAATCATTAGCAGACCAAATCCTACGAGCGACTTCTCGGACGTCGAAAGCAAAAGTCAAATCTATAGGGATACTGCAAGCTATTGCGATTGTGTTTAGTCTTTCTTTCAAATCTTTGCCGGGTATGATGAAAATTAACGAAATTCCGCTATTATTCGGAAGCAACAATAGTCCTACATCGTCATCTTCATTAGGACGTCCAAGACTTGGAGAAAAACCGAATTTTTTCAGTAAGTTCCTGTAATCAACGTCAAGACTAACTGCATCGCCCAAGCCTTGAGAGGAAAATTTAATTCCCCAATCAAGACCGTGAACGCCTTCTTCACCTGATGTAAATATAAAATAATATAATTTTCTCATTTTTAGCGCCACGGACACGAAGGTATATTCGCGTCAAATTTTATCTGTAACGAACAGCCATTAGACTTTTTTAAGACCTGCGAAAGATTTTCGTATCCAAAAAAGCCCGATACATTTACTTGCTGATCTAATAATCGTCTATGATCAGCCATCCCGATATTTTCATCGAATGCTAAGAATGTCAATGGCACGTTATTTATTCGCCATGTATAGCTTATACTTTCTCCAAAGACTGGACGCAGGCTATCTGTCAATACTCTTGTTTTCAATAAAAGTTGACTATTCTGATAAACTTGAACAAAGACATCGGGCGTATCATGCCAACGATCTTCGTTGCTGAAATCGCCGCCAACGATTCGCAAAGTCCCCTGAACGCCATTCTGAATTGTATTTAAGAAATCCAAGACCTTTTGAACGTTTTCAAGCTCGACTGAGTCCGGCCATGTCCTTACGAAGTCATTAAGAGAGTCGATACAAACTGTAACGTCGTTGTTCTTTGTGCTGTTTTTATTCCTATTAAAAATTTGTCGGCAAGCGTTCAAGTTGGCGACTTGAATTTCGTCTAAAATTGTTTTTTCAAAATTATCAACGTTTACTAACATCGCATCATAATATTTTTTAGACAGTGTACCACCGCGAATTGAATTACGAAGCAAATTTATGCTATTTATTGCGGTCTTTCTTCCATCAGCAAAACGCCCGTCGCGCAAATAGCCTGAAACAGTTTCTCTAATCTTATTCAACTCTTCTTTTGTCAAGTCTTGCGTCGTGGAATTTACAACGGATTGAATTATCTCGTTATTGGCGTCAGAACCGAGTTTGCGAGCTTCTCGCGATAATTCTTCGATAGAACGCGATTTCGCAAGGCTTCCAGCGATTTTATCAATTCTCACTCTGTCAAGTTCATTTATTCCGTCAGTGAGTAATTTTTTTGCGCCCGGAGTCAAGTTGGAATTAGCGTTCATAAGCGATCTCAATTTCGATATATCCGTATATTGACGGTATTCTGAGAGCCATTGCTTTACAAGAGCTGTGTAGTGTTCTTCGAGAGTATTGCCCCAAGATTTTTTATAGAAATCAAGTTCACGGCGTGCTCTGTCTGATAAACCGTGATTATTTATCAAGCCTTCAGCCGTTGAAATATACGCATCCAAAACATCCGGCGCGGCGTTTGCAGGGACAGCTCGACACCACGCAAGAACGAGGCTTTCAACTTTTGAATTCACTCTTGATTTCCAAATTTCTGGAGTTTCAGCTTCAAGACACTGTAAAATTGTTCTCATCAAGACATCAGGAGATTCGAGAGCTTGACTGACATCGAAACCGAATAATCTTCCAATATCAAAATACCATTTTTTACTCTTAACTTGCTGGTAATGTTCTGGAGATACTGTTGAAAAGTTCTTGACACCAACATAACTATCAAACCTTTCTGCTGCTTCGAGAAAATCTTGCGTTACAGTCGGTAAATTATTCTCATCTATTGTTGCAATATCTGCTTGAATTAAAGAATAAAGTGCTTCTTCATACATTGCATAGCCTTGATTAATTTTGCTATTGGCGCGTAAAAACTTCGGATATAAAACTGAAAGGAACGTAGGCGAGCTAAAATTTTCGAGAATTTTCTGCGCTGTCGGATAGTCAGCTTTTCTCAAAGCAGCTTTAATATTATCCTGTGCTTTATTCCAATTATTGTGATCCCAAGAATATACGCCGCCCCATAAAGCTCCTAACACAATACAAGCGGCCATAGTCATAAGTCGGCGGCGTGTCTTTTTATTCCCTTCTCGAGCGTCATACATAGCACGTAATAAATCGTCCATAGGCTCAGCAACATTTACGGGCTGATAATCCGGCGGAATCGTATTGGATGATGGCCATTTTCCCATTGCTTCGGTTTTGTAGATTTTTACATTTTTGCCTTTTTTGAAAAATCTTTTTTCAATAAAACCGGCCTCTTCAGGCGAAGCAGAAGCTCTTTTTATCAAAGCCTTTATGCGTCTTTCCAAATCTTTGACAGAAACACTTGGAATTGTATCGCCTTTTGTGATTAAAAAATAAATAGGAATGTCAGCGCGTCCACCGTAGCTTGTATCAATATTTTGACGCAATAGAGAGATTGCTTTCTGATATACCATTGTATCTTGCCAAGTTTGATCGGGATTGTTAATCAAGTCTTCGCCTGAAATAAAAAATAATGCACCATCTGCCCTGAGCAAATCAGGCAAAACTTTTTCACGTGCCCAACCATCCATGTCCGTTGTATGGCCACCGGGTATATCGTAAAGCTCCACGTTCATGTTATCGAGAGCACCGACGGAAAAACTGAAATTCTCGCGCTCAGACGTTCCAATTTCTGGAATTTTATCCATAACGAGTTTTCTACTGAGTTCTGTCATTCTCTTGGCTACTCCCCCCGACGACGGCTCTATAGTATATTTTGTAGTAGCCTCAAGTGCAGCAAGATAGAAATATGAACCAAGAAAAATAGTTTTTCCGACACCAGTTGCGCCCATAATTGCAATTTTGTAATCATGAGAATTTGCTTTTTTACCTGAAATAATTTGCTGTGGCGCAGGCTCTTGAGTTTCTGTAGCAGGCTCTTTATCGATAAGCGGGATATGTGTTCTTATGCTCTCGCCAGTTATTAAACCAGAACCTGATAAAATTTGAGATTGTTCTATTTTCAAGCCTTTTTGAATATCATCACGGAGCTTTCTTAAATCTTGAGGAAGTTCAAAATGATTTAAGAAAAAGCTCATTGCAAAACGAAGCGGCTGATCGATATTTTCC
>JAFVEW010000030.1 GCA_017475805.1 Synergistaceae bacterium
ACACTGAAAATAAAATCCGTGTGAGGTTCAGGTAAAAATTTTAATTTGCTCTGAGTTCCTAACATGAAGCCTTTACCTGTAAAGCCTCCAGAGCCGACGGCTATTCTTGATTGAATTACGTTATAGCCGGCTCCTAAAGGGTCGCGCATAGGGTCAATGAAAACTAAAATTCGATTTTTTTGATACTCTTTCAGCACGAACATTATTAATAACGGAATTGCGGCAAGCCCAAGACCCATGATAGTCCCAAGATATTTTAACGGCGTCCCGGCCGCTAATAACATAATAAACGATATAACAAGATAAACGAGCGCGCTCCCTGCGTCAGGCTGAATTAAAACCAAAAACACAGGAAGCAAAATAACTCCAAGTGCCGCAAAAAAAGTTTTTAAGTTCGTAGGCGGATAACGGCTCAAAAATTTTGACAAAACTAAAATTATTGAAATCTTAGCAAACTCCGAAGGCTGAAATCTAATTCCTCCGAAGCCGAGCCAGCTCTGAGCTCCGTTGACTTTAGGAGCTAATAAATCCGTCAGCAATAATAAAAGCAGCGCAAGACCGAATAGCGGATAAGCTCCTTCTAATAATTTTCGATGCCCGACGAGCATTATAAAAATCATTGAGAATAGACTGAAGCAGAGCCACGCTGACTGACGCAGAGCAAAATCTAATCCGCGTCCTGCAGAACCCGCCGCCGCGCTGTAAATGCAGAATACTCCCCACATAGCGAGCATTAATGCACACAAAAATAATATCCTGTCGGTTAAGGATAAATCCTCTTTCAAAGAGGCAAATAAAAATTTCATAAATTTAATATTTTTTCCAAGAAAAATTTGGAAGCAAGAAATTGTTAAATTGTTTTTACTTCCTACTTCCTAACTCCTAATTCCTACTCGCTTTTTAGATTTTATTTACGTCGACTTTTCCGCGCTTAATTCTCACGACGGGAACGTTAGCGATAAGGGCGACTTCGTGTTCGTCATTATCGAGATTAATTTCGATTTTTTCTGTGTCAATCTCCATGTATTTCGTGAGAACATTAATAATCTCACCGCGAAGACTGTCAAGTAATTCAGGGGATATGTCCGTCCTGTCGTGCATTAAAACAATTTGAAGACGGTTTTTAGCTTTTTCGCGCGAACCTTCGTTGCCGGAACCGAAAATTTTTTTCAAAAAATCCATAAAACTATACCTCCCCGCGAATTACTTTTTATTTCTCTTGAAGAAGTTTTTAAGTTTGCTCCAAAGACTTCTCGTAGCAAAACTCTCTAAATCCATCAAAGGAACGTCGCGGCCTAATAATCTTTCAGCGATATTCAAATACGCCTGCGCCGCAGGGGAGTCTTGAGTCATCGTCATAGGTTCGCCGTTATTAGTTGAACGGATTACGTTTTCATCTTCGGGAACAACGCCGATTAAATCAATGGAAAGAACGTCAAGAATATCATCTTTAGCTAACATATCGCCGTCCTGAACCATGTTTGGGCGCAATCTATTAATTATTAATCTAATCGGAGATTTTCCCATCGACTCTAACATTCCGATAATTCTATCAGCGTCTCTGACTGAAGGAATTTCAGGCGTTGTTACAACAAGAGCTTCATCAGCTCCGGCGGCGGCGTTCTTAAATCCGCCCTCAATGCCTGCAGGACAGTCAAGTAAAATAAAATCAAATTCGGGTTTTAATTCCTCGCAAAGAGCTATCATCTGTTCAGGGTTTACGGCGTCTTTAGTTCTTGTCTGAGCTGCCGGAAGAAGATATAAACCCGGAACTCTTTTATCTTTCACGAGAGCCTGATTTAGCTTGCAAGTTTTTTCGATGACGTCAATGAAATTATAGACGACTCGATTTTCAAGTCCCATGATAACGTCAAGATTTCTAAGTCCTACGTCTGCATCAACGGCTACAACTTTTTTGCCGAAACGCGCAAGAGCCGCCGCAATATTTGCTGTTGATGTTGTTTTGCCGACTCCGCCTTTGCCCGAAGTCGTTACGATTACACGTGCCATTTAATATTAAATTCCTCCTACGTTTGTTTTCATAAATTTATTTTCTCTTATCATCGGTGTGCCGTCCTCAAGAGTTATTAAAACACTTTTACGCCAGCACGCCGTAGTCTTGGGATCAGCGTAGCAGAGTTTGTTCGCTATTCTAACCTGCGGAGTTTCAAAACAGCCTGCCCAAACAAAAACATCCTCGCGGCCGTAGCCTCCGGCATGAATTACGCCAAGCAGTCGGCCTGCAACAATGATAGAGCCGCCGGCAACGATTTCAGCACCGGGATTAAGATGACCCCAAACGATTACATCGCCTTCGGATTCGATTCGCTGTCCCGAACGCATTGAATTATATACGACTTTCAACGCAGAGATAGGCTCATGAACTTCCGTAATTTCGTTTTTTTCTTCGGGCTTTTCTTTTTCAGGCTCAATTTCAGCCGCTTCAATCTGCGCAGGCTCTTTTAATGACAAGCCAGCCGCCTCAAAAAGTTTTAGACTTTCTTTATCGTTTGAAAGCCACGCAGAAATTTTGATATTTTTCTCCCAAACGATGCTGTTAATCATATGAAGAATTAATCTCCGCGAACATTTCCTGTTCATGAAGTCAAGAGTTATGCTTTGTTCGTCAGGAAGTTTATAAGCCGCTGTCGGTATCCGCACAAGAAGTTTTAATAATTCGTCCTCAGAAAGGTTCTCAGGCAGAAAAAATTTCATTCCGTAGTGCGTGCGTTCCATTTTTATTCTGACTCGGTCAGGTTTCCGTAATTTTTTTAATAAATTCAAGTTTGGCATATCCACTCTAAAATAAAATTAAATAAAAATATTTTTACGAGCTTAATTATAAATTAAAAACCTCGGCTTTTACACCGAGGCGTTCTGAACTTTCCAAAATTTTAACTTAACTTTAAGAGCTTGAAGAATTGCTGTTTGAGCCGCTACTTGTGAGCTGCTGAAGAATTGCAGAGATCGCGCTTGCCTGCTGAGATAATTTTGAAATTTGCTGCTCGGCTGCGGCGTATTTTGTTCTTAAACTTTCTTCCATGCGGTCAAGTCTGTCCTGATATTTTTCAAGATATTCATCGATGCTCTTAATTTGAGTATCAATGTCTTCAATTTGGCGCGTTAAAGTTCCTGACGTTGCGCCAGAAGCTGAAGAATTTAACATTGATTTCGTCCACGTGTCCATCGAAGATGCAAATTTCAGCATTAAATCCTGAACTTCGTCCGGGTTTTCTTCAAGGGCTTCCATGAATTTATCTGTGTCAAATTCGAGTTCGCCGCTCTTGCCGTAGTCGTCCGATGTCGTTGCTATACCGAGCTGATAAACGCCCTTGTAAGTGTAATTCATTTTCAGAGCGTTCATTGCGGCAGTGCCTGACATTGTTATTTCAGCATTCGAGCTTGAAGAAATCACGAGCTTGTCGCCCTCTATCTTGGCCTTGATTAAAGAATCGTCTAAAAGCTGACCGTCGTCGCCGTAATAAATATTTCTCATCGCAGGATTTGAGCTGTCGCTAATTTTGTCGACAATATCCTGTAGAGTATCTGTCATTAAAATCGGCACGTCAACATAAGTCGAGTTAATTCTAAGCCTTAAAGTCGAGTCATTTTTGAGGCCGTTGAATGACATTGCGCCGTAAACTTCTTCGGAGCTTTTCCGCGAGGTGAACGAGAACGTGAAATTTTGAGCAACGGTGTCGCGCATTTGGCTTTTTGTATTTCTGAGAAGCGAGTTTCCGTGTAAAAGTCCCCATCTCATTCTGAAATCGTCTGAGTCAACGGTGGCGGCTGTGTCTTTATCGACTTCGCTTTCAGTCATTCTGGTGTTCATCCATGACATTAAACTGTTGTAATTTTCAACGAAAGTTTGAATAGACGTAACTGCTTTTTCAGCATCATGTGAAACGTCCATTGAGACTTCGCCGACGCCTTTTAAGTTTATCGTCATGCCTTTGATTAATTCGTTGCCGTAACTCTCACCGATGTTATTCAAGTCGCGTTCAACTTCTTCGCCGTCAAGAACTAAAATAGCGTTTTGAGCTTCCGTTACGTCGCTATTAAGCCCTAATAAATCTACGAGGCCGTCGCCGTCATCGCTGAGAGTGAACGTGTTAGTGTTGTATTCGTATTCAACTTCAATTTCGTCGCCGATGCCGGGCAAGCCTTCGCGATTTGTTCTTGCGGGCGTAATCCAATCGAAATTATAAGTTCTTGAAACTCCGTTAGTGCCTGCAGCGAGATTAATTCCTAACTTTTCTTTTACTAAATCAGAAGGTGTTTTGCCGTCATCGTCAGTTGAAGTGCTCGTTAAATCGTAAGTTGTACCGTCGTAAGTTATTGAGTTTAATGTTCCGTTGTTCCCGACTGTCTCGAAGCCGAAATCTTTAAGGTCTAAAGTATCACGAGTGCCGCGATAGGCTGTGAAAGTTTTTGAAGTTCCATCTTCAGTCGTTAAATTAATCGTATATTGACCCGACGTCGGATAATACCATTCCCAATCAGTTCCGGTCTTCCAGTTTATAACGACATTGTCATCATCGTCTTTTGCGACTTCAAAATCATAACCTTCAAAGAAAGTTTTAGTTCCCTGCGTGATTGTCGTTGTTCCTGATTGAAATTCGCTGTAAACAGGAGAGCCGCTCGTACCTGAATATACGACATCAGAATTTGAGCGTGTTACAGCATCTTCAATCTTTACGACTTCGCCGCCGCCAGTGCCGCGTCCAGTGTATGAAATAGTATATTCATCGCCATAAGACGGAGCAGCCGACATCCATTCTATAACGGCTTTATGCTGGCCTGAATCAGAGTCTTCACCGCCCATTTTGATTATAAAATCAGTTCCGTAAGCATAAGAGTCTCCGAGTTCGTCAGTGATCGAAAAATATTTTTTAAGAACTTCGTCAACTTCACTTTGCGTTGATGATGTTGTGAGCTTTGAGCCTGCGTCTTTCAAAATTTGTTCGTAGCTCAGATAGCTTGCATTGCTTGAATTTGAAAGTTTGCCGTCATCGCTAAAAATTTTTAGTTCTGTTTCGTCTTCGCCGTCGCTCTCGTTTGTCGATTGAACACCTGCAAAGCTCTCATAATAAATCGTGTATTCAGTATTAGCCGCAGGCGCGTTAGGTTCGTAGTCAGAGCCTTCTATCGTTTGTGTGTACCAGACGATTTCACCGTCAACGATTGTGAAGCTGTCTTCATCAAGGTCGTCTTCTGTTTCAACGTAAGTGTAAGTATTTCCGTCAGCGTCTTCAATCGTGAGAACTGAATAACCGTTATCTTCAAGTTCTTCGAGTTCTTCAGCCGTTAAATTTCCAAAGAGGCTCGCAAGGCTTAAATCTTTGTCTTCGTCATCTGATTTTACGCCCGCTGAATATTCTTTCGTTTGGTCAACTTTAATGCTGAAAGTGAAACCTTCGCCTGCATCAGGGCTGGCCTTGAAATTAAGAGTGCTAATGTTCTTTGCCTCAGCGTAAGCAGTTACGGCGATATTGGCGTCGTTAGCGTCGATTATATCGTCGCCTGTCCTGTCGTCAGCGGCAAACCATGAAAGAACATAGCCGTCGCCGTCGTCTTTAACTCTGAAAACATAATCGCGGCCGTATTCGTATTCGTTGCCGTTATCGTCAGTCAGCTTAAATAAAGACCTGTCCGTCGGGTCAACGTAAGTTCTGATTACTCCGTCAGAGCCTGTGATAGTTATGGTCGGCAGTGTGTCCTCGCCTGTGGCGTTTTTATAAGCCGCTGTAAATTCATCGGCGTCAAAGTTGAAAAATTCGTCATCGTCTGTATTCGATGTACTTACGTCAGTTTGTTCAAGCCATTTGATTACAGCATAGCCGTTTTCATCTTCTTCGACTGTGTAATCCGTGCCATATTCATAGCCGTAAATTTCGAGCCTATCGTAATATTCAGAGTCAATTTCTGTGCCGAAAACTGTTTCGAGTCTTTTATCGTTGTCGCCCTTGTTGACTTTGCCGGAAAGAGTCTCCTCGTAGCTGTATTCAAAGCCAAATTCCATTGCCGTGCCGATTGATGGATACGCTTTGACTTCGCCTGTTATGCCTTTGTATTGAGCATAGTATTTGACGGCATTCAAAGTAGGATCACTCTGAACGTCTGAAGTTCCTGAAGAACTTCCCCAAGTAATTCGCCACTTACTGGTATCTACCACTTCAGTGGTACCGTCGAGTCTAATTACAAAATCCTTTCCATACTCATATGTTGTACCGTTTGCAGTTATATTGAAACACGAAAGATAATCGTCAGCAGGGTCAAGATACGTTACATTATTGACTCCTTCTAACTTTTTAGTTTTGAGAGTTTCTCCTGTAGCTTTTGCATATTCTACACTCAATGCGTCAAAATCAAGCTCTATAGCATCAGTTACACCGCTTGATAGTGCTGTGCTTTTCGTTACCTTAGGCGCAGAATAAGTCCATGAATTTGTATTTACGATTTTTACGCTATAGCTATCCGGCTCGGTAGTGTAAGTATCTTCGACAAAATCATTATCTTTGCCGCCGTCAATTTCGTAATCAACTGAAGTATCTTTCGTGTATTTTATCGTGTAAGACGAAGGCTCGTTAGTTGTTGTTGTTTCGCCCTCTTGCTCAAGCCATGTTATTTTGCCGTCTGAATATGTAAAATCCTTACCGTAAACAAAATTAGTAAATTTAGTAGTGGCTACGGTCGTCTCGACTGTGAAATAATTTCCTGTATCGTCGTCAACTTCGGAAATTTTTACTGTAGTCTTCGTAACAATTTCGTTGCCGTCGTCATCTTCAGTTGTTTCTGTTGTTGTCGTTGTGCCGACCTCTTCGTCATCATCGAGAGAATATTTTGTTTCGGTCTCTGTCTCTGTAGTTGTTTTCTTGCCTTTAATCGTCATTCGCTTAGACAAAGTGCCTTTATCGATTAAATCGAAATCAAAGCTGACGCTGTCGGTGTCGTCAGAGCCTCGTTTGACGGTCTTTGAATAGACATCGCCTTTGCCCATCGTGTAAGAAGCACTGATTGACTCGCCAAGCTTAACGGTTTCTGTGTCTTCGTATTGTTTCCAACGAATTTGATTATTGACGATTTCGTAATCTTTATGAATAGAATAACTTTTTGAGCCGCTTGAAATTTTTACATTTTCGACGTTCGAATCGTCAACGACAATATTGACGGACTGCCCTGAGTCAGCGTCGGTGATAATCGTGCTTAAATCAGTGTGGCCGCTGGAGTTATAACGCTGGCTTGCTGTGCCGCTGACGGAAGTTGTACCGAGTCCGGTGCTGTCGCTCTTAAGAATTAATCTGCTGTCGACGACTGAGGCCGTAACGCCTACAGGAATACTTAAAGTTTTTAACGTCGTATTAATTCGGCTTTTTAGCGATTCAAGCGAGTCGTTGTTATAAACATCGATTCCGATTTTTTGGTTACCTGCGTTAATGTAAAGTTTTGAAGCCTCCAGACTGCCGAGAGTGCTTTTTAACGTTGACGCTGTAATTTGCGATGACCTATTCGTCTGAGCTCTTGCCAGCTGTTTAACTTCTAAATCATAGACGTTGACCTCTGCATCGGCGTTGACTGTTGCGGTCAAAACGCCCTTATAAGAGCCTGTAGAGTCTATGCGTTCGATTTCAATATCCTTAGCTTTATAAGTTGAAGGAAGTTTCAATGGCGATAGCGACGACTGAATGCTGTTCATGGTAACTTTCATTTCCTCGAACAGACTTTTTTTATTTTGAAGGTTCGTGCGTTTATTGACTTGGACTTGAGCAGGCTTTGCCGCCTTTTCAATGATAGTGTCAATCATGCTTTCCCAGTCCATGCCGGAAACGACGCCCGATACACTCATTGTTGATGATGCCATGAAAAATTCAACCTCCTGTTCATAAAATATTATCCTGAGATTTTTATCGGAATAATTAATCTTTAACTTAAAAAATAAAATCTTTTTTTTCGATAGCCACCCCTTATTTCTTGGAATATGTACAACACGGAGCATTTTAAGTTCAAGAATTTGCCTGCAAACGCTGCGGAAAGAACCTGATCGACCCGAAAGTAACGGACGTCCGAGAGGCGATACGCCAAGACTTAGCCGCTGATATAAGCTGTCATTCAGGAATGGAAGATATTTTTAGTACGATAAAAAACTCGTAAATAAGCGAAAAATCAAAATCTCTCGAGCCTGCAAGTACAAAAACTTTGTCCACGTCGACATTGGAAAGAAGCGAAAAAAATGTTCGACGAAAGAAAAATAAGCTAAAAAAAATCAGGAAGCAGAAATAAAAAGACAGCTTCCTGCTTCCTAACTCCTAATTTTTAATTAATTTTCTTAAGCTACTGTGATTTCCTTGCAGAGGTAAACATCCTGAACTGCATTAATGATTTCAACGCCCTCGCTCATCGGACGCTGGAAGGCCTTGCGGCCGAGAATTAAGCCCA
>JAFVEW010000329.1 GCA_017475805.1 Synergistaceae bacterium
GCATTTGGTACGGCATCCAGATGTCCAGAACTTTCACGTAAATCATTCCGTCGCCCGTTTCCCTCAACAGACTGCCTTCCGGCAAGTCCGCTCTCTCCGACGGGGTCAACTCCGCTTCGAGATAAATCGTCATGTCTTCCTCCGGCTTCGTTTCCAATTCCGCTAATACTCTCGCTTCGGCCTGATTTATCTCCTCGTCCGTCATTGAGTTCACGACTGACACTGTCGGCTGAATTTCCCGATTGTCCATTTTCAAGTTTCCTCCTTTCGTGATTAACTCTAACTACACGTTCAACATTATCAAGCACCTGACGCGAAAATCCGCTTGTTATAGTCCCTAAGCGCATTACTGTACTTGCGTCAAGTTCTGAAATATTTTCAAAACTAAAATTTTCACGTTGAATTTCAAGTCCGCAACGTGTTCTTAAATAATATTCTACGCTGTTCGTTAATAAATCCGTGAGTTGATGACGTTCTTCCGATGTGTCAGCATTTGAATATAAAGAGTCGCCGTTTCGTTCAAGATTCTGAGCAAAATTTTTAGAAATAGCAGCAATTTGCGTTCCGAGTTCGCTCGAAAAACCGTACGCTTGATTTAGGCTTTCCGAAATGTCCTTAAAATCTTCCGGCTCAATTTGCCAAATATAAGGCGGTTCGTCAAATTGGTGTCCGAAGTCGGGACGAGTATCAGAAATATCGAAAACATTGAAAACTGATTGAGCATTGGCTCTTAAAAGTTTAATGCTTTTTGTTTCTTTTTCGACACTGCGGTTAAAATGATTTTTCCATAAATTTAAGTCTGCGCAAGCTGTTGCGTCAGGTTGCTGGTCAAAAATTAAAAGCTGGTCTTGAAATTCGTATTTGTGATTTCGTGCCGCGCAAGTCAGAAAATCAGCCCAATTATCGCCGTTGGAACGCACACGCTGACTTACTTCGTTAAATCTTCGCCGTGCTTCTTGAAGTTCCGTTTCTGCCATTTCTAATTCCTAACGTTTTAAGCCGTGATGACGTTCTTGTTGAACGCTGATTTTAGCTTTCTCGCCTTTTTCATCGTAAGAAAGTTTTAGATTTTCGCCGATTTCGGGAGTCCGTTCTAATTTTTCGAGCTTGTGAGCGTAGAGGCTATTTTTTCCGATTAATTGAACGCAATAGCCTTTTTCTTGGTCAACATGAAGAATTTTTCCTTTGAACTGCTGATTTTCAACTCGTGGATTTTCAAAAACT
Organism: Synergistaceae bacterium; assembly: GCA_017475805.1. The sequence goes on from JAFVEW010000329.1 coordinate 1,225, forward strand.
TCGGGATTGCCGTCAATAAGTTTCAAATCTCGAATCATTTGCGCCGTAATTGCAGGCTTTTGTTCTGGATTTTGAATTTCCGTTTGCGTAGTTTGAGTCTGTTCTTGAGTTTGTTCGCGCTCTCGGAGGCGTTCATACTTCAAAATTTCTTCTGAGGCTTTTTGAGCCTGATTGACAGCCTTAAATAAAGCGTTAGGGTCTTCTTTTACAGCCTTAATCCAGTAATTGACATAAGAAGCATGATTATCAAAATGTTCTTGAGTTTGAGGGGTTCCAGTTTCAGCCGACACGAACATTGACGTAATTTCGGCTACGAGTTCTTCTTTCGCGTAAGTTTCTGAATTCATGTTGTTTGAGGTCGGACGGTTTAATCTGCTTGGATGTCCTGTCCAGTGCGCCATTTCATGAAGTGCGGTTGCGTAATAATCGGCCTGAGTCTTGAATTGATCCCGCTCCGGCACTTGGATATAATCGCCCGTTAAGTTATAAAAAGCCTCATTTCCTCCGTGTCGAATTTCTGCGCCGGACTCTTTAAAAATTCGTTCGGCCTTTTCGCTTGCTTCGATAGGATTTCGATTTTTCGGTTCGTATGGCGGTATTCCCTCAATCTGAGAAGCGTGAAAGACAACGTAATTTCTAACTAAAACGCTTTTTTCGACTTCCTGCTTGCCGTCCGCGTCAAGTACTGGTGCGCCAAATTCATCAAATTTAGGTTTCTCGTCAAATTTATAAAATTCAACGTGAGTGCCTTTCTCACCTTGTTTTACGTGCCAGCCTTTTTCTTTTGCTTGGTCGAACGTGCACCAGCGAGGGTCTCCGGCCTGACCTAATGCCTGACTTTGCAAAGCTAAATTTATCGTGTTTATTCCGCGATAAGACCTGCCGCTGACAGCGTTAAAAGGTGCGTTCCCGTCAGTCCACGTTTTTTGCCACGGGGCTGTTCCGTTTTCCATAGCTTCGCATAATTTTTTAACAAGTTCATCGCGGTATTCTTGAGCCTTTGAAGAAATCATAAATTTTCGCCTCCGTCCTTATTCCAGCCGTTGACTTTTTCTTGCCATTGCTGACTTCTCGAAAATGCTTCTTCAACAGTTGGGAACGTTACAACACCTTCAAATTCAGGCATTTCGTCAGGTTCACCGCTGTTGTCTAAGTTTGCTCCGTAATAATCGAGAATTTCTTGTAATTTCTCGTCCATAATTAAAAATTCCTCCTTTTTCTTTTACAGGCAAAAAATTTTTATAGGCTTTGAAGTCTTTTGCGAACTTCTTCGCGCTGAATTTTTGCCCGATGATTTTCATCTAAATATGAAATTCTTAGCGTCTCGCCCTTTAACGGCGGACGTTCAAGTTTTTCAAGTCTGTGAACAAATAAACTTCGCTGTCCGACTAACTGCACGCAATAACCGCGATTTTCATCAACATGGACTATTCGTCCTGTGTACTGCTGATTGTCTTTTCGCGGATTAACGTAAATTTTGGGATTTTCGACTAAATTTAATTTTGAAATTTCTTCGATAGTTATAAACTGAGATTGTCTTAACGCTTGTCTGCGCCGTTCGACTTCAGCCGCTAAATCGGGATTTGAAATTTTTAAGCCGTATTTCACAGCTGCTTTAACGCAAAGTTCCTTATATTCAGCGTTTCCGTTGATTTGAGTTGCGCCCCATTTTTGATTTGCGAGTTGCAACGCCGCCGCTACGGATTCTTCTGTGAGTTTTTTCTTATTTAGGATAATTCTTTTTCCCATGTCCGAAAAATCCGCCGTGAAACTCCATTCACGACAATAAAGAACACTGCCGCTTGCTCCGCGCCGTGCCTTGTAATTTCGTAAATCAATCTTTCGAGACTTTTCGATGTTTATTCCCGACTGTTCGGGCGATAATATGAACTGTCCTGGATAGCGATATAAACAATATAAATTTTCGTCGTTTTGATCTGCGAGCCAATCTCGAAATGACGGAAAAATTTTCAAAAAATGAGATTTTAGCTCTTGAAGTTCGTCATTTTGATTTTCTTTGAGGTTAAGACGTTCTTTTTGTTGAACAAACGCTAAAATGCTTCTTAACTGATTAAATTCCTTACCATGAGCACGCCAGCCTTTAGAAAATAATTCCGAGCGGTTTTCTTTCTGACGATAATATAAATTTTTCCGCTCTTGTTTTTGAAGTTCACGTAATTTTTTCAAAGCAGAGTTTTTCACTTGAAAATAATTGTTTCGTTCAGATTGATACTTTTTCCAAGATAAATTTATCGAGTTCACAATTGGTTCTTGTAAAATTCTTATTGGTGCAAGATTGCGCACGACAAGGTTTTCATCAGGTGCAATATAAGTTCCTAATCGGTGCTTTAATTGTGTAAAACTACATTTTCTTGAAACACTCGATAGTTTCAAATTAGTGCCAGACGACTGCAAGATTGCGCCATTACCGCGCACTTTTAACGTAAATCCATGTTCCGCAAGATTTTTATGGAGTTCCTGCCATGATACTGCTTGCTCCAAAATTGGTGCAATTTCACGTTTAGCAATGCGCTCAATACTTTCAAATCCTGTATGCGCTTCAACATCTCGCGCTGTCTGAGAAATTTCTGATTTTGAGATTTCTTTTTTCTCGAAAATTTGACCTGAAGAATTTACTTCGTAGCGTCCAGTGTTTTCAATCTCCCAACCCTGAGCAATTTCAATTTTTCGCGCGGCTTTTTCGAGTGCTTTTTTGCTGTAACCTCCGGCAGGTTTTATTGCCTTAAAAGTTTCCGGCGAAATTCGATTAACTGCAACATGAACGTGTAAGTTATCTGTGTCGGACTGCAAGCCCCAAACTGCCTGACAGTTCTCTAAGTTCAATTCTTTTAGCGCGATATTTACAGCTTCATCAACTTGTTCATTCGTCGGACTTTCATGTGAACGCCACGACAAAATAAAATGGAACGCCGGAGTTTTACATCTCACGCTCTCGATAGCTAAAGATTCCATTTCGATTGCCGCCGTTTTGAAGTCATTAATATTCTGTTTTCCTGCATATAAAACTGCGCCTTCAGAATGTCCTGTAATTCCAAGACAGTAATTTATTAATGCCTTAAAACTGCTTCTGCCGTCCCTGCGAGGCTTAGGAATTTTTCCAATCATGATAATTTTCTTTCAATAATATGAGTGCAAGATGTTATCGCTTCGAGAGTTTCTATCATTTTGGAATTATAAATTCCATGCGACTCGTTATTGATATATTTAACAAGACCTCCGAGTCTTCGCAGTTCTTTCAAGATACTAATGTCTAACTTTGCGACAACACGAATGTTATAAGCTCGTCTTCTCATATATTCAGAAATTGTTAATCCTGATAATTCAGAAAACAATTTTATTAGCTCGCGTTCTTCACTTGTTACTCTTAAATACAATCTAACATTGCGCAATTTTTGTTTCATTTTTTACCTCCTTAATTAAAAATTAGTGTCTTTTACAAGCACAATGTGAGAGGCTGTTTTAGCAATCGATTACATTTATCTCCCTTTGTCTACAATTTTGTACGGCAAAGGGACTGCTTGTCCAAGTTACCTTTCTTTTTTCTTTTAATAATCCTTGAAGTATACAAGTCCGTTCTAAAGTATTCCTAAAAGTAATATTTTTTTTTGCTGTGTTAATCTCATTTTCAAAATTTAACGAAGGAGGAAATTTGTGTGTCCGATGTGATAGTCAAAAAGGGACGCGATATTTTTGTAAATATTGAGGCATTGGAAGAGATTAAAAATTCTCTTTTTGAATTGCCGGAAAAACAACGTACCTTATTAAAAGTAAAAGATGCTGTTGCTTTTCTTTTACCGAGTATTCTTTGTGCAAAGGAAAAGAATTATTCAGAACCTGAAATTTTAGAACATTTTGCACGATTCGGATGGTTTTTTACTCCATCTTCAGCTAGATATCTTTGGCGTCTTGTAAATTCTATGACACAAGGAAATAAACGCAGAAAAAATATTGAAAGTTATCAACAAGCTGATAATGATAATTTACTAAACGCATCAATAAATTCTGAAGTCATTACAAATGCGATTCAAAATATGGATATTACAAAACCTGAATTACAAGTATCGGATATTTACGAAGAACTCAAAAAATCACTTCCTAATGCTAATAAAAATCAAGAAAAAACGCATAACAGCGCACAATTTGAAGTAATACCTGACACGGAGGATTTATAAAATGTCGCGTTCTTTATTTTTTGTAACAGGCGGTAAAGGCGGAGTCGGTAAGAGTATTGTAAGTATGCTTCTAATAGATTTTCTGACACAGTTCTTAAAAAAGAAAGTTCTTCTTATTGAAAGTGATACAAGCAACCCCGATGTTGGAAAAACTTTTACAAATAATGATTACGTTGAAGTCATTTTTCTTTCACTTGATAATGCGGATGGTTGGATTGAACTTGTTGATTATTGCGCGGCAAGCGACAGGGATGTTGTCATAAATTTCGCTGCCAGATCTGGCGAGGCAATTCAAAAATTCGCAGATACCTTAATAGGAAGTCTTAAAGAACTTGATATGACTTTAACTTCACTTTGGCTTATCAACCGTCAAAGAGACAGCATTGAGCTTCTCAAGAGATATATGGATGTTGTTCCCGGTAAATTGCACGTTGTAAGAAATACATTTTTCGGTGCGCCTGAAAAATTCGAGCTTTTCAACAATTCAAAAATCAAAGCTGAAGCAGAAAAACGCGGAGCAACTATTGACTGTCCTGACCTTGCGGATCGTGTTGCGGACAATATGTATTCTGAACGTCTTTCGATAGCAAGAGCTGCTGAAGAAATGTCGCTTGGGAATCGCGCTGAGTTAAAAAGGTGGCGTTCTCGCGTCTGGAAAATGTTTGACGATATTGGCATCGGACGAATAGAAGAAAAGGCTTCTTAATTATGGATACGACACAGGATTTTAAGTTAAATCAAAATAATTCATTCGATGATTTTGAAATGAAAAAATCTGAAAATCTTTTGTCTGCTTTTTTCAATGACTGCAACGAAGAAGAACAAAAGATTATTAATGAATTTTCTCAGATTCACGGCATTAGAGCGAATGACGCTGTCTGGGTTTTCGTTAAACTCTTTTTCAAAATCAATCGCGAAAATAATACGCTTTCAGAACGTATAACTGAGGCTTTAATGAAAACTTTTCAAGATTTTTTCAATCAGCAAAGAGAGAAAACTTTTATTTCAAATTTTTTCATACCTTTGTTTTGTATGTGCTTTGGAATATTTTTCCTGTGTCTTATTTCGTTTATCGGCGGTGCGGCTGTTGCTGGCAAAGGCTGGGGACATTCTCCAGTTGAAGCTCTGCTTAACGCTCCTGCCGGGTGGATTATTCCGCTTGCTCTCGTTCCTGTCGGCGGTTTTGCTTTATTTCGCGGCCTGACTGAACAAGGGAAAAGTAGATTAATCAATTTAATTACCGCGTTAATTATTGCGCTTTTAGTTTTATGTGTCCTTCTTCAAATTCTTTAGGCAAATTCAAACGCTTTTTCAGCGTGTCTAAAGAGGAGAGATTTTAATGGACAGAATTTATGCAAACGTAATGCTTCAATTTCGTAAAGAATCTCATTTAACGCAAAAGTCATTGGCAAAAAAAATGGGTATAACACAATCGGCAATTTCAAAAATTGAAGACGGCTCTAATAAGCCTACTCTCAAAACGATTTCAAAGTTTTGTAGAACTTTAGGGATTTCCGCCAACGAATTTTTTTTGTTGATGGCTATTCAACTATTTGTGCTCGTCTTTACGCAGGAGATATGGCTTGATGATGACGATGATGAGGGAATAAATGAAAATGACTGAAATAACGAATACAGCTGATGAAGTCAACAGACGTAATCTTGAAAAACTGCGCCGTGAAATGGGCGAACAAGTCAGGAAAGCTATGGATGATCCGCAGGTCATTGAAATTATGTTGAATCCTGACGGCTCGGTTTGGGTTGACAAAATAGGTTCGGGCATGGAATTTCTTTGCTATATGCTTGATATTCAGGCTTTGCAAATGCTCGGTACTATTTCTCA
>JAFVEW010000330.1 GCA_017475805.1 Synergistaceae bacterium
TGAGTAAATAATGGGTATCATTATCGCGTTTTTTTGCGGTTTGTGCTTTTACACATTGGCCGACTCACTTGCTGATTATATCAGTGCAAAAGCACAACACATTGAAGCATTGGCGGAACAGTTATCGATTCAAAACAAGCTCAAAGAACTGGAACTCGAAAGAAAAGGAGAAAAATGATAATGGCAGTACGGGGCTTAATCACATTAAGCGAAGCTGCTGCAATTTGTAATATGACAAGGCAAGGACTTCACCTAATTATATTAAACGGCGATTTTCTTACTCCGATGAAAATAGGCCATATGAACGTATGGGACGAGGAAGAAGTTAAAAGCTGGTATAAAGAACGCCTTGCTAAAAAAGAAAAACATCGCAAAGAGCTTAGTGTTAGGGAAGTACACCGAGTGCGAGGAGGTGTTTGTAAGGGAGAAATTCTTTCAAAACGTCAAACGCAGATTTTAACTTTATATGCAGCAGGCTTGAAAAAGAGAGAAATTGCGAAAGCATTGGGAATATCGTCACAGACAATACCTGTATTTTTGCAACGTATATATTCCAAACTTAATGTTGATAATAAACAGGACGCTATCACTAGAGCTATCGATTTGAATTTAATTGAAAAAGGAGAATAGAAACAGCATGAAACTTGAATTAAACCGTAAAGATTTTCTCAAAAGTTGGCAATTAGCAGAACGTTTTGTTGATACAAAATCAGTAAATGACGCTATTAGAGGTGTTTTTATCGAAGCTAAAGACGACGGATTTGTTACACTCAAATCAACTAATCTGAAAACTTCGATTAAATGCAGAGCTGAAGGTACGAGTGTTCTTGAATCTGGTGCAGCCGTTATTCCTGTTGCAGTTTTCGGCGATATGCTTCGTAAAGCTAACACCGATGAATTAATGCTTGATGTTAATTCAGAGCGCGGATTCTTGAAAGCTGGGAAAAGCAAAGTTAAATTTACGGTTATTCCTACTGAACAATTTCCGAATATTCCAGATACTTCAGAAGCTAGAAATGTTTTTGTTACGACTTGCGATTTATTAAAACAATTAATAATGGAAGGCAGCTCTGCTTCGTCTGTTCCTACGGATTTCCCGAAATATATAGGAACGTGCCTGATAAGAACAAAAGACAACGAGATAAAAGTCGCGGCCACAGACGGTAAACGCTTGTCGCTATCAAAACGAGCCTGCACTGAAATAGAAAAGGAAACAGATTTATTGTTGCCGTCTCTGCCTTTGAAAGAAATTGCAAAAATGCTGACAGGCGATAAAAGTGTACAGGTTATGGCAACTGAAACGACTGCATTTTTTATTTTAGTTGGCCTTGAGTTCTCTATTCAGCTTGTGGACGCGTCATTCCCGCAATATGAACGAATATTAAATGATGTTGTTGAGACCACTTTAACAGCTAACAGCGGCGATTTATTTTCAGCATTAGAGAGAATCGACATAATCGCAAAAACCACGCCAGCTCATATAATGGCGTTATCGCTTAATCCTAACGGCGAACTCAAAATCACGGCACGCGCTCCTGAAGCTGGTGTAGCAAGCGAGGAATTTTTAGCTGAGATAGACGGTAATCCTATGTTAGTCGGCTTTAATGTTGGATATTTCTTTGACGGTCTGAGAATTTTAGGTTCAGGCAATATCAATATTGAATTTAGCGGCTCTGAAGGTCAAGCGCGGATGAAACGTGTCGGCGATGATAATTTCTTGTATATGCTTATGCCTGCGCGTCTTAGCGAACAAGATAAAGTCGCGGACGGTGAATTTTAATGGTGTTTTTCAAGATTATCGGAGCTATTTTAAGTTCTGTTTCAGTTTTTGTTGTAATTACTTTTATTGCTGATTGGATTGATAGAAAATGATTTTTGAAATTACAGCGTCAATGATAGCCTCTTTCAAAAAATGTCCACGCCGTTATCAGCTTGAATATGTTCACGACTTGCGGCCTGTAGGTGAGCCTTCTGACGCTTTATTAACAGGCACAAATTACCACGCAAACGTTGAGCATATTCTTAATCACGAAGAATACGACCACAGCGGACTCTCTGGAAAGATGGCTGAAGCGTTTGAAAAATATATCGATTGGAAAAGCTGGAACGCTAAACCTGAGCAAGAGTTTAAAGTTAGGCTGGCACGCGGTATTTATCTAAAAGGCAAGTTAGACGCTATAACGGCTGACGGCTTGCCTGTTGAACATAAAACAACTGGCCAAGCTGATTTTTTTAGATACCTCGACCATTTAGCATATGACGACCAGATAGCGATTTATATGCTCGCAACAGGTACGACAAGAGCGCATTATACGGTAATTCAGAAACCTACGATAAGGCTTCGGCAAAACGAAACGCAAGAAGAATATTTAGAGCGCGTTTCTAAATGGTACACGCCTGAACATATTGTTTGCGTTGATGTCGTTAGAACGCCTGAAGAATTAGAAGCAAAACGTGAAGAGATTATTTATATCGCACGGCAAATTCAGAAAAATAAAAAATTCTGGTGCAATCCTAATAACTGCGCTTTGGCTTCGTGTCCTTACGACAGCATTTGTCTTAGTTATGAACCTTATATGCAGGTTGTAGGTTTTGAGAAAAAAGAAAGGAAGAATGAAGAATTATGCAAATTCTAAAAACAAAAGATTTAGCAGCGGACAAAATCACGTGCCTAATTTACGGTATTCCAGGTATGGGAAAAACAACTATGCTCGGTATGCTCAAAGGCAAAACTCTAATTGTTGACATCGACAAAGGAACTCGTGTTCTTAGAAACTGCGAGAATGTTGATGTTGTGAGAGTGTCGGAAAACCTCACGAAATTCCTGAAATTTTGCAGGAACTTCAAAATAAATGCAGTTATCAGAATGTCGCTCTTGATAGTCTTTCTGAGCTTGAACGAGGCCTTTTAACTTTTTATGGACGGCTCGGAAACAATAACGGCATTCCTTCAATGCAAGATTATCTGCGAGTTGATTTTAAGTTGATGGACTGGTGCAGACTTTTTAGAGCTTTGAAATGTAACTTATTTTTTACAGCTTGGGAAACTCAAAAGGATATTACAGCAACAACAGGCGAGAAATATTCGCAGGCGCGGCCTTTGCTTCGTGATAAGAACATCGATAACATCTGCGGACTTTGCGATATTGTCGGCCAAATTGTTACAAGTACAAAAGACGGCGAACGTTACATCAGGCTCGAAGGCTCAAATAATGTCGTTGCTAAAGACAGAATTTACAAGCGTCAATTCTGTAAGTTTGAGGAGTTAATACCGAATGAAAAATCTTGAAAAATACGCTCCTGAGCTTTACGAGGCTTTAATTATGCTGCTTTTTCGTTTTACGTCAGTCCTTAGTGATGAGGCAACTGAACAAAAA
>JAFVEW010000031.1 GCA_017475805.1 Synergistaceae bacterium
AGCGGCGTTACTGACGAAGAATACACGAAAATCGCCTTTGACATTGCAAAATACCATCATGAAAAATGGAACGGCAAGGGTTATCCCGAAGGTTTAAGCGGCGAAAAAATCCCGTTATGCGCAAGAATTATGGCACTTGCCGATGTTTATGACGCTTTGACTATGGAAAGACCGTACAAAAAAGCCTTTCCCGCCGAAAAAGCCATTTCAATAATCGAAGCCGACACTGGAACGCATTTTGATCCGGTTTTAGCTCCAATTTTTATGAATTTAGTCCGTGATGAGTTAAGTAAGTGAGGACTCAGGAAAAATAATTATCAGCAAAGATTCACGGAAAATTTTAATTGTAAACTTCAATAGGGCTATTTAAGTTTACAATTGTTTTGCGCGGTTTTTATGCTAAAATTAAAAAAATCCAAAAATAATTCAGATGTAAGGAGATTGGTTCGCCGTGAAAAAGTTTTTTGCGCTTTTATTGGCAGTTTCATTCGTTCTCGTAACGGCAATGACAGTTTCAGCTGCGGGAAAAATTCAGATTTCCGTACCCGATTCGGACACTTCTTATATATATATCGCCGCTAAAGAGTTCGCCAGACGAGCGAGTGAATATTCGGAGGGAAGTCTCGAGTTCGAGGTCGTTCCAAACGGGGTTCTTTACGAGGGCGATACGGCTTACGGAATACAGCGCCTCAGCGACGGAACTCTTCCGATAGTTATCCTGTCCTCAGCTATCTACACGAACTTCGTGCCGGGCTTCAATGTAATTTCAGTGCCTTACATGTTTGACGATCAGGAGCAGTTATTGGAGTACCTTCACAGCGACATAGCTACGGAACTTTTCAACCGCGTCAATTTAATGGGAATCTCCGTTATCGGAAAATGGACGCGCTCGTTCAGAGAAATCACAAATTCAAGACGGCCTATTGAGTTTCCTTCGGACTTGCAGGGGATAGTTTTAAGAGTCCCGAACAATGCTCTTTATGTTGAGTTTTTCACTTCATGCGGAGCTTTGACGAGGCCGATGGACTTCTCGGGGGTTTATGACGCACTCAAAAACGAATATCTCGACGGTCAGGAAAACCCAGTTGACATTCCTTATTCAAGCAGATTTTATGAAGTCCAGAAATAGATTTCATTTACAAACCACATGGCCGATGCATGGGTAGTCGGGATTAACACAAAATTTTTCAGCGAACTTTCCGCTAAGGAACAGAGAGCCATTGAACGCGCCGGCGAAGAAGTACAGACTTGGAACGTCGAGATGATGGCGGAACAGGACAAAGCGGCTTTGCAGACCCTTCTTAAAAACGGCATGGAAGCCAACGAGTTATCTCCAGCGGCGAGAAAAGAGTTCATAGAAATTTCAAAATCGTGTTACGATAAATTCAAAATTTTAATCCGTGATGACGAGCTTTTTGAGGCAACGGCGAAATTCACGGGAAGAAATTAAAATTAAGGAGCATTTAATAATGAAAAAATTTTTTGCAGTTTTATCGGCGTTTTTGTTAATCTTCGCGTTTTCAACGTCCGCAATGGCAGCGAAAAAAATAAAAGTTTCAGTCTCACATTCAGCAACGTCCTACGTCTGTCAGGCCGCTAACGAGTTCGCCAGACGCGCCAATGAGTATTCAAACGGAAGCCTTGAATTTGAGGTCGTCCCAGACGGGGCTCTTTACGAAGGAATAGTCGATTACGGAATACAGCAGCTCAGCCACGGCACAATCCCGATAGTCGTCCTTTCGACAGCGACTTACACGAATTTCGTCCCCGGATTTAACGTAATTTCAGTGCCTTATATGTTCGACGACCAAGAGCAATTATTGAAATATCTTGACAGCGACATAGGCAACGAGCTTTTCAACCGCGTCAACGCCATGGGCATCACGGTCATAGGCAAATGGACACGCGCATTCAGGGAAATCACAAATTCAAAACGTCCGATAACGAAGCCCGATGATTTTCAGGGAGTCATAATGCGCGTACCTAACAATCCGCTTTACGTTGAATTTTTCACGTCATGCGGCGCGATAACAAGGCCGATGGACATTGCCGGGGTTTATGACGCTCTCAGGGACGGATATATTCACGGACAGGACAATCCCCTTGACGTTCCGTACTCAAATAAATTTTACGAAGTCCAGAAGTATATCTCGTTCACGAACCACATGGCCGATGTCTGGCTTGTCGGTATAAACACGAGATTTTTCAAAGAGCTTTCCCCAAAGGAACAGGACGCAATAAGGCGCGCCGGCCAT
>JAFVEW010000032.1 GCA_017475805.1 Synergistaceae bacterium
GCGATTGACATATAATTAACGCCTAACATTTCGGCCATAATGAAAGCACCGACGCCCATAATCGGAGGCATAATTTGACCGCCTGTTGACGCTACAGCCTCGACAGCTCCTGCTTCTTCCGGCTCATAACCGATTTTTTTCATCATCGGGATTGTCATAACGCCTGTTGTGGCAACGTTAGCGACTGCGGAACCTGAAATCATACCCATTAAGCCTGAAGACAAAACTGCGGCTTTTGCAGGGCCTCCCGATGATTTATTTGAGAGCTTCATTCCCATATCAATTAGGAGCTGGCCGCCGCCAATAGTCGAGAAAAACGCACCGAATACAATAAAATAAAACAAAGTATTCGCGCTCGTGAGTAACGGTGTACCAAAAACTCCGCTTTCAGTCATTGTCATTCCAGACGTAAATTCTTCAATAAACTGCGCTAACGGCTTTGCATTCGTATGCAAAATTCCAGGCATATACGGCGATGTCCAAGCGTAAATTATGAAAATCGTTATAAAACCTGCCAAAATTCCACCAAGCGTTCTGTAAACTGCAACGAGCAACAACAAAATTGTTATAATCATTGCGGCGTGGTCAATTTTAAGAACTTCGTCAACGCCTAAAACATAGTCGTTAAGTCTTGCGAACTGCGTCAAAACGTACCAAAGCAAATAGCCAATTCCAACGAATGCAAGAATATCAACAATGTTGAGCCACGAATATTTGTTTAATAATGCTGGTTCAGGAACGCGTCCAGCTTCTTCGGCTGCTTTTTTAATTTTTTTGCGATAATTATGATCCGCAGGAAAATAGATAAAAACAAGAGTTAAAGCAAAAATCAAGTGCACAGGGCTTTGAAGCATCGGCGCGAATTGCTTTACAAGTGCGATATACATTTGAAAAGCAAAAAACGCGATTGTAACAAGTATTGCCGCTATGTTACGTAGACTCATAGAAAATTATCTTTCCTTTCTTAAAATTTTCTAAAAAAATTAATTCATATACTTTCCGCCATTAATATTAATGCTCTCGCCTGTGATAAATGCTGACATTTCTGACGCTAAAAACACGGCTAAATTTGCAACATCCGAACTTTTTCCAAGTTTTTTTAATGGTATGCTATCCAAAATTTTAGCTCTATAATCTTGCGTCCATTGTTGCGACATATCAGTTTCTATAGGGCCTGGACAAATTGAATTAACGCGAATATTAAACGGTGCTAAATCATATGCAAGTTTTCGTGTCATTGCATCAAGACCGCCTTTCGATACTCCATAAGCTAAAGAAGCTGTCGGGTGCGGAGTTTTCGCTGCAGAAGATGACATATTGATAATCACGCCTGATTTTTTCGCAATCATATGCGGCACAACGTTTTTGCAGGCATAAAAAGCTCCCGTGAGATTAATTTTCAAAATTTTTTCCCATTCTTCAGGCTCAAGTTCTAAAAAATTTGTACGGGTATTGACTCCTGCATTATTTATTAAAATATCGATTTTACCGAAAGATTTTAAACATTTTTCAGCAAGTTTTACCGAAGTTTCATACTCGCTTATGTCGCCTGCAATATATTCGCAATTTGTATTTAATTCGTTTTTGAGAGCAATTAAAGATTTTTCAGAAGTTCCGTGAATGACGAGGCTCGCCCCGCACTCAGCAAAGGCCGTTGCAACAGCCCTGCCGATACCGCGAGACGAGCCAGTTATAATTGCAGTTTTACCTTCAAGAATTTTCATTGAATTCTCATTGGTGAAAAATTACAATTTACTATTTAAATTCGTCGTAAGCGTATCCAGCTTCTTTGTAGTATTTTACTGCGCCGGGATGAAGAGGAGCACCGTTAAGACCGTGAGCACCAGCGGTTTTAGGATCAAACCAAGCGAGAGAAGCTACTGCTTTTGCAAAATCTTCGTGATTTTCGCAGATTGCCTTAGTAAGGACGTAAGCTACATCTTCACTCATACTTGCAGGAACGATAACATTTTGCTGTGAGCCCATTGTGTTAATGTCTTTTTCCTGTTTGTTCCAAGTTCCGGCCTTCATAACGAGCGGTGCATAACCCATTTTTTCGAGATTTGCGAGAGTTGCATCGCTAAGTTGTACAAAGTGCATATCGTGAGTTAAGCAAATTTCAGTCGTCGTCGCTTGTCCGGCATCGATATGGTCGATTGTTGCATCATAAAGATCATCTTGAATACCTGATTTAATTGCGTCAGTGCCTGATTTTTCCCACGTAGCAAAAGCTGTGAAATCAGCGACTGAAATTCCGCACGCTTCGATAACTCTTTCAGCTGTAAGTTCGCC
>JAFVEW010000331.1 GCA_017475805.1 Synergistaceae bacterium
CTTCAACAGTAACATCATACGTCGAAAGTTCTTCGGGCGTTGCTCAGGGCGGCCGCACAGGACTTACGGCAATAGTAACGGCATTATTATTTGTCGGCGCAATTTTCTTCACTCCTATTGTAGGCATGGTACCGGGTTACGCAACAGCACCGGCGTTAATAATCGTAGGAATTTACATGATGATGAGTCTCCGCGACATTAATTACGACGACATGACAGAGCTTATTCCTTCGTTGCTTGGATTTTTCATGATGCCATTAGCTTATAGTATTGCTGTAGGAATCGAATTTGCTATTGTTTCTTATGTCGTGATTAAAATCTTAACAGGAAAATTCAAAGATATTTCATTCTTAATGGTAGTTCTTTCAGCATTATTTATCGCTAAAGAATTTTTAGCATAAAAAAGAGGAGCTCTCACTCCTCATTCCTAACCCCTCACTGTTTTTTCAGATTTTTCCCCGAGAATATAATTCTTCAAGCCTGACGAAATTAAATCCGCGCTGCTTTAATTTTTCAATAATTTCCGGCAATGCTTCAACGGTGTTAGGCGTTCCTGAGTGCATTAATACAACATCTCCTGCACGCACACTGCTCAAAACAAGTCTCACGATTTCTTCTTTAGGTCTGCCTGTATAGTCGGCGGTGTTGAGACTCCAAAGACCTAATTTTTTATTCATTCTTCGCATAGCGTTAAAAATTTTCATGTTAAAACCTCCGCCAGGCGGACGTAAAAATCTTGTCTTGCGAATGTTAAGGCTTTCAAAAACTTCGTCGCAGCGTTCGGCCTCACGCATAATTTTTTCGACCCATAGTCTATATAATTTAGGATGCGTGAAAGAATGATTCTCTAATTCGTGTCCGGCATTGTTTAACATTAAAGTAATTTTTCCGTAACGATCCGCGAATTTGCCAACTAAAAAGAATGTTCCATGAACATCACCGCTCGTTAAAGCAGCGTTTAATTCTTGCATACCGTGTTCGCGAGGCCCGTCATCGAAAGTTAAAACGATTTCTTTTACGAACGGATCACCCGCGGCAATGCCGTACTTAGCGCGTTCGTCAGTAAGCGGCCCCCATTCTATGAATAAAAAAGTTATTAAAGCTAACAACATTAATTTTCGCAGCATTTTTATAAAAATTTTCTCCCGATAAAATTTTTTTGCATTATAACAAAAAAACAATTTTCAAAAATTAAGTTTGTGATATAATACAAAGCAATCGGTTATAACTATCGGGGGAGAGTCAATTTTTTATTACTACATTTATTACTACAAAAATCCTAATTTTATTTTCTATCCATGGGTTTTCATGAGGATAATTAAAAAAAATTTGAATCGCTCGTCAGTTTAGGCTTCGCGTTAAAAAATTTTCAAAAAGTTTTAGATAAATAAAAAAATCAAACTTCAATGATCGAGTCGAACTTAATCACTTTATTCCCACTCCTTATAAATTCCGGCCTGACGTTTAGCTTCGGCCTTTTTTGAAACATGAGTTCCAAGAACAATATTATTAAAACCTTTGCGAATTAATAAATTTTTCATTCTGTTCATGAATGGGCAGGGCTGCCTGTGAGCATTGTCAGAGCAGACGCATGAAGCGAAATGAATTACAACGTCATCTTTGTTCATTTCAGCTTTTTTTAATCTCATGCCTAAATTTTCAAGTTTAGGTGTCAATAAGTTTCCGCAACAGCCTCCGCAAGTTATAGCCATGTATCGAGTTTCTTCATGATAGTCTTCAAATTTTCCGATTTTTTCATAAAAATCATTCATGCAAAGAAATCCTGAACATCTTTTAACAACGTCTTCACACTGAATTATCACAACAAGTTCCGGCGAATCATCAATCATTAAAAAATCTCCCCTCAAAAAATAAAATTTCATTTGAGAAGAGATTATATATTTTTTATTTTCTATTTGTGAAGTTTTTTACTTATACACGGCCTAATTTACTTAAAGGGGCATCGTCAATAAAAGTTTCAATGCCGCGTTCAGATAAAATATTTTTCGCGCGAGCCTCGTCTTCGGCTTTGACGTCAATAAAATAAACGTGTCTATCGATATAACCGTTTGCTCCGAAGTTTCGAGGGTCAAGTTTAGAACCGCACCCGCAAGCGCAAAGACTATCCGTAGCGTATGAACTTGCACGGACGCCTTTTAAGCCTGCATCTTTGAGAGCAAGTTTAATTTTTTGCCAAGTATCGCGGTCTTTTTTCTTGTAAATCGTAACTTTTTTCGAGAACCACAACATTTTACTTTCCTCCTGTGAGTTTATTTATTAACGTTACAAGGCGGCTCGGCTTAAATTCAATAGCTTTAACCGGGCACATTTCGTGGCAGCAATAGCAGCGGATACACTTTGAATAATCGAAAAATAATTTTTTATTTTCATGTTTCAAAGCTCCTGCGGCGCAAACGGCTTGACATCTTCCGCAGCCTATACATTTTTCAGGAATATGAACAGGCCTTGAAGTCATTAATCTTTCAATAAAAGGCACGCGGGGTAATAATCTCATTGAGCGGGTTTTGGGAAGTTTTACACCTTCAAAAGTTTTTTCTGAATTAAAATCGCCGTCAATATAAAGTTTATTTAAGTCGCATTGAAAATAATTCCTTTTTTTCGCGGCTAAATAGAGCGGATAATCTTCAAAATTTGCACCAAGCATTTTGCAAAGGCAAAAGTCCATAGCGATAGCATCAACGGCAGCACC
Organism: Synergistaceae bacterium; assembly: GCA_017475805.1. The sequence continues at coordinate 2,711 of JAFVEW010000331.1, forward strand.
GATTAATCCAAAATTATATGGCTCACCGCTCGTAGGTCCATCGCCGTGCATTCCTATAACGCCGTCTAAAATAGTTAAAGTCGGTTTAACGCCGTTATAAATATCGAGCAATAAAGCAGCAAATTTTTCGCGGTTTAATCCCACGTTATAATGCCAGCTTGCTTTTAAGCGTCCGGGAATGCAGCCGAATAAATTTTTGACTCCCATAGTTAAATACATTTGACCATGAGTTTTTAATTTAGCCAAATTAATTATTTTGTCGGCTTCTAAAACAAATTTGCTGACTTGAATTTTTTTGAAATCGGCATCATCAGCAACCGCTAAATCTACGGGATCAGTTAGTTCACGACACCCGATATTGAGTTCACGAGCTATTTGTAAAAATCCTGCTTTTTCGGCGGCGTTCTTGAAATTATCAATGCCCGGACTATCAGCTATTAAAGGCCTTGCACCCTTAGACAAAATTATTTTTGCGGCGGCTCTAACGATTGAAGGATCGGTTGTAACTCTTTTAGAAACGTCATGACTTGCAACTAAATTGACTTTTAATAAAACTTTTTCGCCTTTACTGAAAGAAATTCCAAAGTGATTAAAAGCGCGGCTTACAGCTTTATCAATTTCGTCTTGGCTATAATTATTTTGCGACATTAAAA
>JAFVEW010000332.1 GCA_017475805.1 Synergistaceae bacterium
CTCCTGTAAAAAAATTAAAAATAAAAAATTGGAATTGGCTTGCGTTTGTGTTCGCTTCGTCTGCGCATTACGTCAATGCGATTTTTAGCTTTCTCGTCGCTGATTTTTCCTGTTGTTAAATACTCATCGAGAATATCGTAGCTAAATCCCATGTCGCCCTCGTCTGTTTGACCCTCATAAAGTCCTGCGCTTGGAGCTTTTGTGATAATTTTCTCTGGAACTCCTAAGATTTTTGCAAGTTCTCGAATTTCACGCTTCAAAAAATTAGCGAGAGGCATTAAATCAACTCCGCTGTCGCCAAATTTTGTGAAGTAACCTGTTTCAAACTCTGATTTATTGCTTGTTCCGCAGACGAGAAAATTTTTGGACTGAGCGACGGCATAAAGCGTTACCATTCGCAGGCGCGCCTTCATATTAGATTTGACGAGAGAGGTAAATTCGCCTCCGATATTCTTCAGCATTATGTCAAAAACCTCGCTTAAATCAACGCGAATGAAATCAACATCAACGGCTTCAGCTAAGAGCCTCGCGTCGGCTTCGTCCTCGTCGATGCTGTGGCAAGGCATGATAACACCTAAGACCTTATCACGTCCGAGAGCTTCACGACCGAGAGCGGCAAGCACAGAAGAGTCAATGCCGCCTGAAAGACCTAAAACTATTCCGTCGGCGTGAGCTTCGCTAAGCCTGTCGCAAAGCCAGCTTTCGCACTGAAGCGTCAAAGATTTTAATTCGTTAATGTTTCGCAAGTTTGAAAAATTCCCCTCACTTATAGATTATGAATGAGAAATTAGAAATTAAATCTAAACCGCAATTTTATCACAAAAATTTTAAGCCTCGTGATTTTCGTTTAATCGTTCCAAAATTCTAACGCCTTCCATGGCGTCTTTAGCATAAAAATCAGCTCCCGCAAATTTTGCAAGTTCAGGCGTTAAAACCGCTCCGCCAGCTATGATTTTTACGTCAGGGCATGAAGATTTTAATTTCGCTATCGTCTCTTTCATGCTCGCCACTGTCGTTGTCATTAAGGCACTCAAACCCACGACGTTGGCGCGGCCTTGTTCAACGGCTTCAACTATTTTTTCAGGCGGAACATCGCGGCCTAAATCTATGACGTTAAAATTGTAATTTTCAAAAATAGTCTTTACTATGTTCTTGCCAATATCGTGAACATCACCGTAGACTGTTGCTAAAATAACAGAGCCTTTAGAATTTCCTTCGGATTTTTCCATGACGCCCGCAAGAACTTCAAAGGCTGATTTTGCAGCTTCAGCGGCTTTTATGAGCTGTGGCAAAAACAATTTTCCTGTCTCATAATCTTTTCCAACGTCGTCAAGAGCAGGAACTATGAAACTTTCTACGATTTCAAGAGGTTTCTTATCACTTAATAATGCCCGAGTTTGAGCTGCTGCCTCGTCTTTTAAGCCTTTTTTAATCGCGCTTTTTAAGCCGCCTGTTTCTGTGTTTATTGCTTGCGTTGTTGCGGCTTTTTGTGTTGCTGTAATACCGGGATTGGCTTCACAATAAGAAATATAGTTATTAACGTCGTTTTCGTCGCCTGATAACAAATTCCAAGCGTACAAAGTTTCTTTCAAATCTACATCGCCGGGATTGATGATTGCAGCATCAAGGCCGTTCATTATTGCGGCAATTAACATTGTTCTATTTATTAAAGGTCTTCGAGGCAAACCAAATGAGACATTACTAAGACCAAGAACTGTTTTCACGCCTAAATTATCTTTTACTAATTTTATTGCTTTTAGTGTTTCAGGAACTAATTTTTGTTGTGCGCTCGCCGTTAAAGTTAAGCAATCGATTAAGATATTTCGTCGAGGAATACCGATTATCTCAGCCTCATTTACAATTTTTTCAGCGATTTTATATCTTTCTTCGGCTGTCTCAGGTATTCCGTTCTCGTCTAAAGTTAAGCCTAAAATGCAAGCCCCGTATTTTTTAGCTATTGGTAAAACTTTTTCGAGGCTTTCTGCTTTGCCGCTGACTGAATTTAGTATAGGCTTTCCGTTGTAAATTCTTGCGGCGGCCTCTAAAGCCTCAGGGTTTGAGCTGTCAATTTGAATGGGAAGGTCAACAATCCCTTGAATTTCAATTAAAGATTTTTTCAAGACTTCAGGCTCGTTAATGTCGGGTAGTCCTGTATTTAGGTCTAAAATATCAGCATCCTGCTCTTGCTGCTTAACGGCCTCTTTTAGTAAATAATCCATGTCGCCTTCACGGAGAGCTTTTTGTAATAATTTCTTGCCCGTTGGATTTAATCTTTCACCGATAACAACAAATTTTTTATTAAACTTTGCGACTTTTGATGACGAACATACAACGGTCTCTTCTTGAACTTTCCGTTCGGCAACTGAATTTCTATGACTTAAAACGGCGTTTTTCATCTTGGAAATATGCTCAGGAGTTGTTCCACAACAGCCGCCTAAAATACTAACTCCAATATCTGCGAATTTTATTGCAATTTCTGCAAACTCGTCGGGAGTAACGTCGTAGTGCGAAACGCCGTCTCTAATCACAGGCAAGCCAGCATTAGGCTGTACCATTACGGGAATATGAGAAAGAGCGCAAATTCTTTCAACAATCGGCAACAACTGACGAGGCCCAAGCGAGCAATTTACACCTAAGGCGTCAAGGCCGAGACCTTCAAGAGTTGCAGTCATTGCCTCAATCGACGTTCCAAAGAAAGTTCGCCCGGATTCCTCAAAGCTCATAGTTGCAAAAACAGGTAAATTTGAATTTTCTTTTGCCGCCAACACAGCAGCTTTGAGTTCATACAAATCCGTGAAAGTTTCGAGCAAAATCACATCACAAAACTCTTTGCCTGCGTCAATTATCTCAGCCACAGCGACGTAAATTTCCTCAAAATTTGCGTCGCCTGCTGGCTTCATAACACGACCGGTTGAGCCAATATCTAAAACTGCATAGCCGTCAGAACCTGCGGCTTGTTTAGCTAATTTTGCTCCGGCTTTTACTATTTCAGCGACGCTATGACCTGACTTAGCTAACTTGAATTTATTTGCTCCGAAGGTGTTTGAACTTATGAAATTTGCTCCGGCATTTTTATATTCATTGTGAATAGATAAAATTAAATCAGGGTTTGTTAAGTTCAAAAGTTCAGGAAGCTCACGGAGTTTCAATCCGCGAGCCTGCAACATTGTGCCCATAGCACCGTCGAAAAATAAAATTTTATTATTCTCTAACAAAGGTTAATCCTCTAATTCGACATCAAAGTGTTCAACGGCTGCGCGTAAATCTTCAGCTAATTGATCGATTGTGTCAGTGTCTTCAGCGACGTGTTCGACATTTTCGGCTATGACTTCAGCTGACGCCGCGACTTCCTCATTTGTTGCTGAAGTATGTTCTGCAATGTCAACAAGGCTTCCGATTGAATTTAGTATCGTGCCTTTGATTGCTTCTAATTTAGCCGTTATTGCAGATACTGAGTGAATTTCTTTGAGAGATATTGCTATGCCCTTTGCAAGAGTGTCGAAAGTTTCGCGGGTCTCTTTTATAAAATCTTTTTCGTCTTTGATGATTTCGTGAACGTTTGTAGTCTCTGCAACGCACTCGTTAGAAAGCGACTCGATTTCTCTTACAACGTCCTTAATTTGCTCGGCTGATTCTTCCGATTGCTCAGCTAATTTCTTAATCTCGGCGGCAACAACTCCGAAACCTCGACCTGCCTCACCTGCTCGAGCTGCCTCAATGCTTGCGTTCAGGGATAATAAATTCGTCTGTGAAGCAATGCCGCTGATTATCGTTACCATATCGTTAATTTTTGAAATTGAGTTGTTAGTAATATTAACTTTTTCTGTAATAGTATCAATGGCCTTAGCTGACTTTTCTGAAGAACCTGCGATATTTTCAAAGCATTTTAGAGCTTGATTATTTGCGTTTTCCATAGTGCTTGAATGTTGTGTGAGATTTCCGACGTTTGTAACAGCCTGCTCAACAACATTGCTCATATCGTTAATATTTTTGTGAATATCCTCGACATCTTCGCTCATAGTCAGGGTTCTTTTTGCTAAGTCCTCCATTGCATTAGAAATTTGTGTAGCTGAGTGCGAGGCGTCATGAGCTAATTTGTCAGTAATTTCAATCGTGTCGATTAAAGAACCGACTGAAATGTGAATTTTTCCAATAGAATCACGCAAAACTTCGCCTAATTTATCGACGGCGTGCAACAACTGCGAAGTTTCTTTAAGAATTGAGTCTTTTGATTTTACTTCTATGTCCAAAGTTCCGTGAGAAAGTTTTTCCATATTTTCGGCGGCTTCGTGCAGAGGTGCGGCGATTTTCACGGCTATGATAGTTGATACGACCATGAAAAATAAAATTAAAAGCGTGCTTATCCAAAGTATATGTTTAAGAATTGCAAATTCTTCATTTTTGATAAGAGTTGCGGGCTTGCCTGAAAATGCCAGGCCTACGACTTGAGTTCCATATTTTAGCGGCATGTAATAGACGTAATAATCAATGCCGTTAATTTTCACATCGTCATCATAAAAATCTTTGCCCTGTTTTACTTCGTTCCAAACTATATCAGAAGCCTTAGTGTTTTCAATGCGAACGCCTTTATTATCTGTGATACTCGTTATGTATCTTACATTATTTTTGAAAAGCGTTAAATCGACACCGGCAGTTCTCATTGAATCAATATAGGTAGGATCATATTCAGGAAATCTTCCATTAGAACTATCAATTCGTGTTTCATAAAATTCTTTTAAGCCGCGCGACGCAACGACTAACTCTTCGCGGATACTTGCTTCAAGATTTTCAACAACAATTTCAGAAGTTACGAACGTTATCACAGGCACTGCCAAGAGCATAGGTAGCAGACCAATAAGAACAAGGACGAGTCGAATACTCACGCTGCCTTTAGCTTTTAATGCCTTCGCCACTATAGAACACCCCTATGTATAAAAAATAGAATATTCAAGTTTTTCAAAAAAATTTTTTTTATTATACTCTATCTCTTTTTCTTTTTTCTTCGCGTTATAATAAATTAATAAATAATTTAGGAGTGAATTTAATTGTTCTCGTTAAATTTTGCGAAAATAAAAGAATATATTATGAAATTTATTAAGCCGTCGCTATATTTAGGAGGCTTTGATTATTTTTTAGGACTTTGGAAGGCTGCGGACGCAAAGGATCGCGGGATTTTAGTTTTGATGTTCGCGCCGATGTTTTTCTGCCTAGCCGGATTGATTTTCAGTATAATTTATTTTGTTTTATTTGTTCTTCCTTCATATTTATTTACGTTCATAGGCTGGGCATTATTAACGACTTTGTTTGGAGCGGGCGGAAAATATTTTTATGCTCAAGTTACTCATCGCGATATGTCCGAACGTTCTGCGCCGGAAGTTGTTGATGTTGAGATAGTTTCAGCGGGCAAAGAAAAATAAAAAGATAATGAATAATTTAATCCGTTTCAGCGTAACAATTCCTGAAGATTTATTAAACGAATTTGAAAGCGACTACTATTCCGAAAACCGCGCGAACCGCAGCGAGGCAATTCGTAATTTAATGCGCGGCTATATTTCAAATGAACGCTGGAAGGCAGGAAATAAAAAAGTTTTCGCTACCGTTACGATAGTTTATGATCATCATATTCCGGAGCTTGCGGGCAAACTTACAGAAGTTCAACATGATTGCGGCGAGATTATATTATGTTCGACACACGTTCATATAAATCACGAGACTTGTCTTGAATGTGTGATAACGAAAGGATTTTCAAACGAAATTCAAAAATTTATTGCGGCTTTGAAAAATATTCGCGGCATTAAAAGCCTTAACGTTAATGTTTCGTCGGAAGTTTAATAAAATTAAACAGGAGGCATAGAAATTATGAAATTAAAAATTAAACGAAAAGCTGAAACCCTATCCGAAGCTGTAGTATCGATAGCAGTTTTTGGAATTTTGCTGCTTGGCCTTACGGATTTTATGTCGTCGCAAATGAAATACATAGCGAGACTTCATAGCAGGGATGAATTAATCAATAAAGCCCAAGAGCTTGAAGCTAACAACGTCTTTGAATCGGTCAGAAATAAAGATTCTTTCAAGGCAAAAGACGCGCCTTCAGATATTCAAAAATTTGAAAGTATCGTCAGTTTCGATTGGTCTAACAAAGTAAAAGTCCTGACCCTGATATATAACGCAGACAAGAAAAGCTCCGATACATTACTATTTGCTATGCCATAGCCGTGCTATAATTCTGCGATAAATTTTCTGACGAGAAAGAAGAGATTATATAAAAAATTTTTTTCTAACTCACAAGAACGGAGGGTAAAATTTAATTATGTCTTACAATCCAGCTTCACTTAAGGCTGATGATTTTATTAATCATGAAGAAATCCTTGACACTCTTATTTACGCCGAAGCTCATAAAAACGACGTTGATTTAATTAATTCGCTGCTTGAAAAAGCGAGGCCGGTCTTTAACGAAAAAGGCTGTACTTGTTCGGGCTTAACTCATCGTGAGGCTTCAGTGTTGCTTGCGTGTGAAAATCCTGCTTTAATCGAAAAGATTTACAAAGTCGCTGAAGAAATTAAGTTAGCATTTTATGGAAACAGAATTGTATTATTCGCGCCGCTTTATCTCTCGAATTATTGCATTAACGGCTGTCTTTATTGTCCTTATCACACTAAAAACAAAACAATTCCGCGAAAAAAATTAACGCAGGACGAAATTCGCGCCGAAGTTATCGCTCTTCAAGACATGGGACACAAAAGACTCGCTATCGAAGCAGGCGAAGACCCTGTTAATAATCCGATTGAATATATCTTAGACAGCATTAAGACTATTTACAGCGTTCATCACAAGAACGGCGATATTAGACGCGTCAACGTCAACATCGCTGCTACAACCGTCGAAAATTATCGAAAGCTCAAAGGGGCCGGCATAGGGACTTATATTTTGTTCCAAGAGACTTACAACAAAAAAAGTTACGAGACTTTACACCCGACGGGACCTAAACATGATTACGCCTATCACACTGAGGCAATGGACAGAGCAATGGAAGGCGGCATTGACGACGTTGGCTTGGGAGTTTTGTTTGGCCTTGAGGGCTATAAATACGAGTTTGCAGGGCTTTTAATGCACGCTGAACACTTAGAGGCGGTTCACGGTGTAGGCCCTCATACGATCAGCGTTCCGAGAGTTAAACCCGCTGATGACATTAATCCTGATGATTTTAATAATGCTATTCCAGACGAAATTTTTACTAAAATCGCGGCTTGTATTCGCGTCGCTGTGCCTTACACGGGAATGATAATCTCAACTCGTGAGAATGAAAAAGTACGCGCAAAAATGTTAGAAGTCGGAATTTCTCAGATTAGCGGCGGCTCTCGAACTTCTGTAGGCGGTTACACAACTGAAGAAAGGCCGCACGATACTGAACAGTTCGACGTTTCTGACCAGAGAACTCTCGATGAGGTCGTTCAATGGCTGATGAAACAAAATCATATTCCTTCGTTCTGCACTGCCTGCTATCGCGCCGGTAGGACAGGCGACAGGTTTATGAGTTTATGCAAGTCCGGACAAATTTTGAACTGTTGCCACCCTAACGCCTTAATGACTTTAACTGAATATCTTGAAGATTACGCCTCGCCTGAGACTAAGAAAATCGGCTATGAAATGATTGAACGCGAACTTGAAAGAATACCGCGTGAGAATGTTCGCGAAATCGCCCGTGAAAATATCGAGGCAATGAAACATGACAACAAACGAGATTTTAGGTTCTAATCTCAATTCAACTCCGAGCGGCGAGAGAGTTCATATAGCTTTCTTTGGGCTTCGCAACGCAGGAAAATCAAGCCTTGTGAACGCCGTAACGGGTCAGGACTTGGCCGTCGTCTCTGATATAAAAGGCACGACCACCGACCCTGTTAAGAAGGCTATGGAGCTTTTGCCGCTCGGACCTGTTTTAATAATCGACACTCCAGGTCTTGACGATAACGGCGAATTAGGAGAGCTTAGAGTTAAGCGGGCTTTGAACGTTCTTGCTTCTTGCGACGTTGCGGTTTTAGTTCATGACGCCAACGAGAATTTTACGCAGGCTGAGAATGATTTAATAAAAGTTTTTGAAGACCGAAAACTCCCTTTTATTATCGCGAATAACAAAATCGATTTAGTAAATAATTTCTCTCGTTCCGTTCCTAATTCTATAAACGTAAGCGCAATCACGGGCGAGAACGTAAATTTATTAAAAGAAAAAATCGCCGAGCTTGCAAAAAATAATAACAAAAACGAGAAAAAATTAATCGCTGATTTATTAAAGCCCGGAGATATTTGTGTTCTTGTTGTTCCTGTTGACAAGGCCGCGCCTAAAGGAAGATTAATTTTGCCTCAGCAGCAAACTATTAGAGATATTCTTGACTCTCATTGCTCTGCATTCATATGTCAAGATAGCGAGCTTGAAAGAACTTTGAAAAATTTAAGCGTAAAGCCTCGAATAGTCGTAACAGACTCGCAAATCTTTGAAAAAGTCAACGCTATAGTCCCTAAAGATATTTTGCTGACGTCGTTTTCGATTTTATTTGCGCGCTACAAAGGCTCTCTTAAAATTTTAGTCAAAGGCGCAGAAAGATTAGCAAGTCTCAAAGACGGCGACAAAGTTTTAATTTCAGAAGGCTGCACTCATCACAGACAATGCGGCGATATAGGAACGGAAAAAATACCGGCTTGGATTAAGAACTTCACGGCTTCAAAACCCGAATTTTCTTTCACGTCCGGCGGCGAATTTCCTGACGAAAATAAATTAAAAGATTTTTCATTAATAATTCATTGCGGCGGCTGTATGCTCAACGAACAAGAAATGCAATCTCGGATCAAACGCGCAATTAATGCCGGAGTTCCTGTCGTTAATTACGGAATTGCTATTGCTCACATGCACGGAATTTTGAAAAGAAGTTTAGAGCCCTTTGAAGGCAAGTAGGAATTAGGAGTTAGGAAGGAGGAAGTAAAAAGCAAAATGCCATTAAAAATAGTCCGCAACGACATCGTTAAAATGAATACCGACGCCATCGTAAACACGGCGAATAGAAATCCTATCGTCGGGCCCGGCTGCGATATGGCTATTTACAATGCTGCGGGTTATGATGAGTTATTAAAATATAGAGTTGAAAATATCGGATTTGTTCCACCAGGACAAGCCTTTATAACACCGGGCTTCAATTTGAAAGCAAAATTTATAATTCACGCCGTTAGCCCGTTATATGTCAACGGCGAGAGCGGCGAGGAGCAAAAACTTCGCGAATGTTATCAAAATAGCTTGGCCTTAGCTAAAGAAAATAATATAAAATCTATCGCTTTTCCGTTAATTTCTACGGGCGGCTTCGGCTATCCTAAGGCGGAAGGCATGAGAATAGCTGTCGATGAGATAAATTCTTTCTTAGCCGATAACGACATGCTGATTTATATCGTTGTCTTTGACGAAAAAGCAAACGAAATCGGCAAAAAAATTTATCCGAACTTAGAAGAATATATCGATAAAAATTACGTCCAAGAGAAAAGACGCGAAGAATATCAAATTTATAGTGTCCAAGCTCCAGCTAAAAAGCCTAAATATAAACCTAAATTAAAAAAAATAACTGAGCTTTACGAATTAGAAGAACGACAATTTGAAGAGAAAAAGATTTCACCTGAGCCGGAGCTTATTTTAGAAGCCCCTAGAGATTTTGATTTAGGAGAAATTGATCAACGAATAAATCATCTTTCTGATACTTTTTCGCAATATTTAATGTTTATGATTAAAAATAAAAATCTTAAAAACAGCGACGTTTATAAAAACGCAATAATCGATAAAAGAGTTTTTTCAAGAATTAAAAATAATATCTCTTATCACCCGGATAAAATCACGGCTTTGTGTCTTTGCGTCGGAGCAAAATTAAATTTAGACGAGGCTAAAGATTTGCTTGCGAGAGCCGAATATGCTTTGTCGCCTTGTGATAAAACTGACATAATCTTTTCATATTTTATCGAGAACGAAATTTATGACATGATTGAACTTGATATTCAGCTTGAAGAACACGGACTTTCTTGCATAATTTCTTAACACAAGTTAAAAAGTAGTGAATATCATCATTAAAATCGCGAATGCTGCGCAAGAAATATCAAGCAACTTCCAAGCACTCACAATATCAAAGATTTCAGGCTCTCGGCTTTGCGGATTAATAAACGGGCGAGGCTCAAATTTTTTATCATAGAAAGCTCCGCCGCCAAGTTTAATATTTAAGACTCCTGCGAATGCGCTTTCACCGTGAGCACTGTTAGGGCTTGCGTGTTTTTTTCTATCGCTAAGAAAAATTTTCAGAGCTTCTTTGCTTCTACACGCGATAATAAAACCTCCTAAGCGTGCTGGAATAAAATTTAATAAATCGTCTAATTTTGCTGACGGTGTGCCGAATTTTTTATATTTTTCATAGCCAACCATTGAGTCTAAAGTGTTTACGGCTTTGAAAGTCCATAGACTCAAAATCATTCCGTAAGAATTAAAAATTAAGTATCCTAATGCCGCGAAAAAAATCACTGACATTACTCCGTCAATAGAATTTTCAGCTATAGTTTCGATGACGGCGCGAGTGATTTCAGTTTCGTTTAAGTTTTCAGTGTCTCGCCCGACGACATAAGATAAAAATTTCCGGGCTTCGTTAAGATTTTTGTTTAATAACGCTTGAAAAATTATTCCTGTTTCGTCTTTCAAGTCTCGCCAGGCAAGAGCAGCGTATAAAAAATAAATTCTCACGAAAAAATTATTTCCTGAAAGATAAAGAATAAGCCATATAAAAAGCCCCGTAGTGCCTATAGTAAGCAAGCACAGAACGAGGCCGTGTGTGAATGAATTTTCCTTAAACAAAAATCTTTTTAATGCTTCTATCAAACGCCCGATTAATCGAACAGGATGAAAAAAATTTTTCGGGTCTCCTAAGATTAGATCAATTAAAATCGCAAGAGAAAGTTCAAGAGCAAAATTCAAGTTTCTATTTTTATCTTAATTTAATGAGATTGTCCCAACTCGTCCGTTATTGAGCCTTATCGTGTAGACTTTGCCGTTTTCCATGCAGACATCAAAAGTCATGTCTTTATTAGGAATTTCGTAGGCAAGCGTCGTAAACTGAGGTTCAAAATAATCCGTGTAACGTGCTGTAGGTTTGCCGAGTCTTTTTTGAATAGAAGTTTCAGTCATTCCGAGCGGATTAAAACCTAAAAATTCTTTACATTCGCTTGGGTCTTCGCTTGCGAAAAGTTCAGGAGTTTTGTTAGCTTTTTTCATTTTCTTCTCGTAAGCGTTATATAAATCCGAAGCAGTTTTACTCTTGGGACCGCCTTTGAATAAAATTCCGTTCTGAGCGAGCCAGCCGCTTGACTTTCCGATTTTTACTTTGCACCATAAATTATCTTCGTCGTCGCGAACAGAGCTTATAACTTTCAGCCATTCTTCAGGCGGTTCGACGTATTCAACATCGGCTTTAGCGTTCGGAGCTTGATACAGAGGTAAAGAGTCCTCGAGAGCATAAGCCCATTGACCCTTTGACGGAGCTACAGGTGATAAAGTTCTGTCCTGAGCTGCTGCGACTCCTGCAAAAATTAAAATAAGCGAAAGTAAAATTAAAATCTTCCTTAACATAAAAAAATTCTCTCCTTAGAAATTTAATTCTTAGTCTGTTTGACCGGCGCGGCCTTCATAAAATTTTGCTTCTTCGACTTCGCCGTCACGGAGAGTTACAACAAGTGTCATTTTTCTGTCAGAAAGCTCAAAAGAAAGAATATTCACTTCATTTTCTTCGTACGGAGTCTCGCGCATTGTAGGAGTTCCTAAAGTTGAGCGAACTTCGTCCTGATCCATTCCGATTAAAAATTTGAGGGCATTTTTATTTTTCTTGTATTTTTTATAGAGATTCGAGGCGATTTTACTTTTGCCGCCGTTCTGAAGTTTTAATCTGACGCCGTTTTGAGCGAGCCAGCCGCTTTTGCCGTCAATGTTGACTTTATACCACAAATTATTTTCTTTGTCGCGAATTGCACTGGGAACTTTGAACCATTCGCCGTCGAAATCGACATATTCTGAATCAGAATCGACATCGGCTTTTTCGTAGAGAGGCAGAGACTCCTCAAGAGCAAAACCCCATTGACCCTTTGAAGGCGGCACAGGACTTTCAACAGCAAAAGACATCGACGCGCAGACGAGCAACGCCGCGAAAATTAAAGCTAATTTCTTTGACATAATAAAAACATAAACTCCTTAAAAAATTTTTAGCGCGCAATATTATAACAATAAAAAAATAAGTGAAAACTGTAAAAATAATTAGAAATCAGGAGCTTTAATTCCTAATCTCTAATTTCTCATTGCTTTATTAAACGTCCAAGCAGCTTCCGCCGATAAATTCGCGTATAACTGAATTATTAGGGATACCGTCATTATTTAAGGCCGGAACAAAACGCAAAATATTTAATAATCTCAAAGCCTCGCTAAAAACTGAGCTATGTTCGTCGACTGTATGAAGCAGCGGCTCAACATAAGGCTTTAAGACCCCAAGCTCATAAGGCAACGCTGAATTAAAAATAGCGTCGGCTCTGCTTTGATAAGGGAATATATATTTTTTAGCACCCCTGACAACCTTCGGATAAACTTCAAGTGTAACCTGTGCGCTCTTGCCTCTTGTTCGATAGTCGCGGATAATTCTGCGCAAAAGTCTATTATCGCCGGTACTTGTGCGATTATGAGGGTCAATGCAAATTCCCGTTAAAGGCGACACAAAAATTCCATAACGGCTTGCTTCGGGAAGCATTGCTAAAATTCTATCGTTAAGTCCATGTATTCCTTCCATTATAAGAACATCAGAAGGTTTTAATCTTATAATTTTTCCCGGTTCTTTTTTGCCCGTAATGAAATTATAGACAGGTGTAACGACTTCTTCTCCAGCTAAAATCTGTGTTAAGTTTGCCTCTAATAAATCTAAGTCAAGGGCATCAAGACGTTCATAATCATATTCGCCTGTTTCGTCTCTCGGCGAATCTTCACGTTCTTTGAAATAATTATCGAGCGGCAAAGTTACAGGCGTTTTTCCGCAGACCATTAACTGGACTTTTAATCTTTCTGAGAATGTCGTCTTGCCTGAGCCTGAAGGCCCAGCTATCGTTACGACTTTAACAGGACGTGCAGCAATGTCTTCGGCTATGCTCCCTAATTTTTGCGAATGAAAAGCCTCAGCGATTAAGATTAATTCTGTAATCTTGCCTTCTGTTACTCGATGATGAAGTTTATTAAGATAATCTAAATCTAAAACTTGAAGCCAATGAGCGTAATCAAAGAAAACTTTTCCCATTGAAGGCTCAACTTTTGTATCTAAAATTTCTTCAGGTGCTTTTGGGTCAGGAAATCTCAATAACATTCCCTGATCGTAAAGAACTAAATCATAAACTCTGAGCTGCCCGGTCGAAGGAGCGAGAGGAGTTCCGCAAAAATATCCGTAACGTTCTCCACAGCGATAAACTTCAACGGGATCTAAATTAGCCCTGACGAATAACTCGGCGATTTCGTTTTCTCCTTGACGCTGAAAAACTCGTCTGGCTTTATCAATCGTCAAGACCTCGCGCTTTATTTGCGAATCGCGCCGGATAATTTCGTTCATTTCGATTTTTAATTTATCAATGTCGGTTTGAGTTGCGGGGCCGTCTTCAAATTCCCAATAATTTCCGTCTGCTATTGAATGTCGCAAAATTATTTTTCGACGTAAAACTCTCGCACAGGCCATTATTAAAACAAAGCCTAAAGTTCTTCTATAAATTCGCTGACCTGTTGTTGACGTTGACGGAATGAACTCGACCGTAGCATCTTCATCGATGACCCAATCGAGCGGGCGGCTGTAGTTATTGACAAACCAAGCGATTATTCCGCGCCCTGACATATCATGCTTCGTTATCATTTCGTTCATAACATCGTGCCCCGTTACGGGAGCTTCGCCTGCTATGTAACTTGCTATATAAGTATCTCTTTTTACCGCCGGCGATAAAACGCAGACTGTGAAAGCCATAAAAAATTATTACTCCTTGCTACTAAAAATTTCAGTGATTATAGCACTTTAATAATTAGGAGTTAGGAATTAGGAATGAAAAATTTTTATTGCAAAAGACTTAAAACAGAATTAGGAAGCTGATTAGCTTGGGCAAGCATTGAAGTCCCTGATTGATTCAAAATTTGAAGTTTAACGAACTCCATCATCTCTTTTGAGATATCAGCGTCTCTGATTCGGCTTTCTGCATTCGTGAGATTTAAGCTCGTTATCGTTAAATTTTGCATTGTATGTTCGAGAGCATTTTCGTAAGCTCCGATTTTGGCACGCTGTGAAGAAATTTTATTAATCGCCGCATCTATCGTGCTGATTGCCCTTGAAGCCGTCTCACGTGTCGAGACATTTACAGCTGAAATTCCGAGAGCGTCACATGATGCGTCTCCAAGCTGAATCATAAAATCTTCGCCTTGATTTGCGCCGATTTGAAAAGCTGTACTCTTATCTTTAAGATGAAGCATAGCCGAATAAAGTTCATCGTGCGAAATTATAAAACTTTTTGAGTCTTCGTCCCATTGAGCTTTTAGCCCTGTCATAGAATCAAATTCAATTTCGATATCAATATCAGGATCGATTACGCCGCGAATGACATTGCCGGACATTTTCAAATTTGCGTCAATAACTTTTCCCGTGTGAGCGTTTTTAATGGACACGGAATAGGTTGCTTCTTCAGATTCTTGAATCGTATTTAGTCCGAGAGCGTTAAGTAAATCTTCGTCGCCTGAAAAAGAAATTTCGCCGGCTTTACCGGGAATTACGGAACGAATTATAAAAGTTCCTCCGACTGCTTCATCTCCATTGTTTGAATTTTCGCCTTCACGCACGTAGCTAACGAATTTATCCCTGTCCGCGTATTTCAACTGCCCGAGATCGTTGGCTATAGCGTTATTAAGCTTTTTGCGTACGTCTTCGATCGTGTCGTTCTCGTATAGAGTCACATATGCAGCCTGTCCATCGCCTTGGGTAATTTTTAATTTCTGTGGAGAGTCCAAAAGAAAAACACCCTGAGAATCCCAAAACTTATTAATATCCCTAAGGCAAACATCCTGTTTAGGTATTTGTCCGATTTGGGAAACTTCAAAGCCTGAATAAAACCCAAATTCTTCAAGTTCCTTCTCGTCGTCAGCTGTTAAAATCATATCGCCCTGATAAACGCGCCCATCGCTGGAATCTATGTGAAACTGTCTGAAATGGATTTTTTTGTTCAGGATAGCAGATGCATCGATAGCGAATTTCTGCTCAAAGTTTGAACGGAAGCCAAGAATGTTCAAAAATTCCCTATCGCCGGAAAATTTCACCGACGTTCCCTCGGGGAAATCTGTCATCAGCGACACGCCACGTTCGCCCGTATCTTCATCGCTGAGGAATTTAACGTCTGTTGTGACCCCGGTTATATTCGCGATTTTTTCAGCAAGATCCTGTATAGAATCCGTAGGCTCAACGGTTATCTCTTTTTTAATTCCGTCTTGAGTTATCGTGAGGGTCTGACTTGGGCTTGAAGATGACGGAAAGATCGGCGAAAATTCAGAATATGCCCACAGGGGCGTGTTTCTAAGCCTTGCAGTTGCGTCCCCGGCGATTTTTTTGCCAAGCTTTTGGACAAGCAGTTCTCCCCATTTTTTGCCTTTGTCTTCCTCGTCCTGTACTTCCTCCCTATTATCAATATTAAAGCGCATTCCATCAGACGTTACCAGCGAACTTATATCAGTATTTCCGTCGCTATCATAGTCAGCTTCATAAGTAGTAGAATAACTGTGTATTACTGATAAAGTTATGCCGTTAGCAGCAAGCGCATTTTGAGCGTCCGTCAGTTTTCCACATGTGAGACTCCCGTGATTTTCCTGCCCGGTGTCCGTAATTAACACTATATGCTTTGCGTCAACATCAGACATGTCATACGCAGCAACCGCCTCGGTTATTGCTAAATAGGGGTCAACCGTACCGCCGCTGGGGCTTGCCTCCAAGAGTTTTTTGATGGCTTCATCACTGCTCGACCAATCGGAAGCACTAGACAATCCCACAAGGTAACGCGCTATCCCGACTTGTATGTCATCAGCTCCCTCCGCCTTTATGTTGCTCAGGAACGCTGATATATTGCTCCTTACTGTTGCAAAAGAGCTGCTCATTGAACCTGAATTATCTATCAAAAACACAACTTTTGCGGAGGTAGGCACTGGATCCGCCGGTCTGAACATATTGGTTTTATAAATTTCCTGGGTTTCTTTCGTGTTGTTGTCATTCGATATTCTTACAACCCTGTCCGCGTCTTCAACGTCTTTTGCAACCGTCAGGTTATATACAAATTTATCGCCATTTTTGAACGCTCCGGCAGATCCGGCTCGAAGCTGCAGTTCAAAAGCACCGTCAGCAGCCTCTGCGTCAGAGCCCGCCATGCCGACTCCCAAAATTTCGCTAAGGTCGTTGTATTTTCCCTCATGAAGGGTAATTTTATCGGTCATGACCGTTTCGCTTATTCCGTCAGTCCGTAAAATCTGAGCAGTGGCTCTTACGGTTACTTCCCCATTATCTTCGTTTGCATCGGTAACTTCGAATAAAATACTTGCATTCTTTAATAAATAACTGTTCCTGACGCCGGCTTTCAATGCCTCGTCAAGTTCATTAAGTTTTATCCCGTATGAGCTTGTAATGAAAGCGTGGGCTTCGGTAGGCTCTTCTCCGTCAATTGTGTAATAGCCGGGCGGAATGTCGTTGACTTCAACGTTATTAACGCCTGCTTCCGTATTAATTGACTTGTCCATGAGGACATTTTTATGTTTGATTAACATTAGAGAGCTTTTTTGAACCTGCGTCTTTCCGCCCGACGCTTTAATTTCGATTTTATAATTTCCTTCGGCACTGACTTTTTGTCCAAACTTGTCAATGTAAGTCAATCCGCCGTTAATTTTAGCCTTGACTCTTGGATCACTGCTTGACCATACCGCGCCGGAGCTGCCGTCTAAAAGTCTTTTTTTATTAAATTGCGTTGTGTCGGATATGCGGTTAATTTGATCTTTTAGCTCGTCAATTTCAAGCTGCAAATATTGACGATCATTTGAAGTTAAAGAATCATTCGAGGCTTGCACTGCGAGTTCTCTCATTCGTTGAAGCATTGAGTTAGTTTGTCCGAGTGCGCCTTCAGCGGTCTGTAAAAAAGAAATTCCGTCTTGAGAGTTTCGCAGCGCAACATTAAGGCCGTAAGTTTGCGAGCGCATTTTTTCGCTTATCGCGAACCCTGCAGCATCGTCTGAAGCTGAATTAATTCGCAAGCCCGTCGATAATGCTTTAATAACGCTTTGAAGTTTGTTGTTTGTATCGCTCAATGAGTTCAATGCGGTGAGAGCTGAAATATTATTAGCAATCCTCACAGCTGAAACACCCCTATACACAGAAGGCAATAACCTTTAAGCAAAGTCATTACCTCCCAACAAGCGATTGAAAAATTTTTCTTCCTTGAAAAATCCTCCTGAAGTTTTGTAAGCTTTTGTAATAGAATCGGATTTATTAAATCTTTACTTTAATTTATAAATTTTATGATAAAATTTCAATAAATAGTTATTTTATTCGTTCGTGTAAATTTCCAAGAAAAAATTTAAGTTTTATTACTACATTTATTACTACAAAATTGTGATTTTAACTTGTCATGATGAAATTTTTCGCAGCTCGCGTCAAAAAAATTTTATTTGCAGTCCTGCGACACATTCTATAACTTCATCGGCTTCGACTGCGATTTTAATCATCAAGTCTGCTAAAGTCTTTCTATAAAATTCTGTGGCTTCGTCGTAAATAATTCCGTCTGAAAAAATATCGTCTGAAACTAAAATTAAATTTTTACACTTGGCCTTTAATTTTTGAATATCGTTAAAAATTTTTTCTAAGACGCTGCTTGAGTTTTTTGTTTCGTCAGAATCAAAAATTTCATTCGCTAACCATGTCGTTAAACTTTCGATTAGGACGCTTGAATTTTTGGGAATATTAATCTCTCCTAAATTTTTTTCGCGTTCGATAGTTATAAAATTTTTTCCTGCTCTCATGGCTTTATGTTTTTTTACCCTTTCAAGCATTTCGTCATCAAAAATTTTTGCCGTCGCGATATAAAATTTTTTTTCGGCCTTAAAACTTTCGAGCTTGTCTTCTGCGATTTTGCTTTTACCGCTGCCACTTGTTCCGCAAATTAAAATCATCATGTTTGTTATAATAGCCTAAAATTTTTATCAGGATACTTGAAATTTTATGAAACTCAGAATATTTTGTCTTACTTTGATTTTTATTTTGATTTTACAGTTTACATGTTACGGAATGTCGATCACGTGCAGTTTGTTTCCTGTTTATGATTTTACCCGTGAAGTTGCAGGCGACGAAGCAGATGTTCATTTATTATTAAAGCCCGGCGTTGAGCCTCACGAGTTTGAACCTACGCCGCTCGATATAAAAATCTTAAGTAACTCAGACGTTTTTATTTTCACCGGTGAGCAAATGGAAGCGTGGGCAACACGCCTGCCGATAGATAAAAGTAAAATCATCGATGCTTCTGAAGGAATTGAAATTTTTAATAATGATCCTCATATATGGCTTGACTTAAACAACGCTCAAAGAATGGTCAAAAATATTGCCGACGGACTATCTAAAATAAAGCCGGAGAAATCTGAAATTTTTAATCGCAACGCTGAAAATTTTTGCGCTAAACTTGCAGAACTTGATGAAAAATTCATGAGCTTAAATAAAAATAAAACTTTGATTTTTGCGGGCGAGTTTGCTTTTAATTATTTCGTCAGGCGTTACGGTTTTGATTTCATAAGCGCATATGACGGTGAAAATGAACCTTCTATTAAAAAAATGGCTGAAATTTTGAAATTCATTAAGGACAATCAAGCTAAATTTATCTTAGCTGACTCTTTTGAAATTTCAGCGATAACAAAATCAATCGCAGAGCAGACAGAAACAGAAATTTTATTTTTTGACTCTTGTGAAAAGATTTCACAAAAAAGTTTTGAAAGCGGCTTGACGTTCTTAAAAATAATGCAGGCTAATTACGAAGCTCTAAGAAAATTCATAAATGACTGAAATAAAATTAAATCTTGAAAACGCTGTGATTAAATACGGCGACGTTACCGTGATTAAAGGCGTCTCATTGAAAGCTAACGGCGGCGAAATGATTTTTATAACAGGCTCGAACGGCTCAGGGAAGAGTACTTTAATCCGAACAATCGCAGGTCTTTTGCCTTTAAGTTCAGGAAAGCTGACCCGCTCAGAGAAAATGTCTTATGTTCCGCAAGTCGAAGAAGCCGACAGAGATTTTCCAGCCTCAGTCAGAGAAATAGTCTTGACAGGAACGCAAAGGAAAAACAAATTATTTTATTCTCGTGAAGATTTCAAAAGTGCTGAAAAA
>JAFVEW010000033.1 GCA_017475805.1 Synergistaceae bacterium
CTTTGTTCATGGCTTTTTTTAGAGCGTCGCCAAGAGTGTCTGAATTAAGCTCGATGATTAAATCATTATTAGCATCGGCTGCTTTGAACTCCATGAACATTCTTTCAAGGCTGTCAATGGCTTTCAAACCTTCTTCGATAGCAATTTGACGCATAGGCTCAACGCCGCCGCCTCTCGCTATGATTTCGACGACTCCTGAAGCATTTTCAGGAATTATTAACTCTGCCGTTTTTTCGATGACGTCAGAACGCCATCCGCGCATTTTAATTTTAACCTCTACTTTGTCGCCGGGCTTTGCACTCGCAGGGACTTCAACGTCCTCGATTCTTAAAATTTTTGGCTGTTGAGTAGCTTCGACATTCAAAATAAATCCTGAAGGCATAGTCTCATTAAACGGCTGAGTCATATAAGTGTCAATAATTTCGATAGAGTCTTTTAATGCTTCGTTGACGACGTCTTCATCAGAGAAAAAAATATCGCTGCGTGCAAAACCGTTTGAGACAGCACCGCCGTCAATTCTTAAATTTACGCTCATAGTGCCTTGACCTTTGCGTCCCCAAGCCTCAGTGATTAAGCCTTTATAAACGCCTTCAATTAATTTTGCGCTCAAAAATTCGTCAGGGACTACGCGGAATTTATATTTGCTTTGTTTGCCGGTGTCAAGATTCTTAAATCTTAATTCGGCCTCGAACGATTGCGGAAAGACTCCGGCTTGGCCTCCGATAGCTGCTTCTCTATCTTGAGTTACAATGCCGTTGATATATAGAGGACTTGCTAACTTAAATGGAAATGAATAGCTGTCGACAGTTTCATGAATGAAAGTTCGAGCCGCAGGATAAGCAGAGCCTCCGCGATTCAAAAATTCATGGCCGAAGGCTAAAAATTTTCCGTCTTTCGATGTTGACGTTATTGTTCCTGCCGCAGAAATTTCAACGTCGCCCCAAACTAATAATGCCGAAACAGCATCGCCGTGCTTAAATTTTTCATTTTTAATTTCGAGCTGTCCTGAGCCCGTCGAAAGTCCTTGATTGATATTGAGGCCAAGAACTTTGCTTAAATTTGAAACGGAGTCCGAGTTCATACCGGCGATAGAAAGATTAAAGGCTTTTAACTCCTCATTCCTAACCCCTAACTCCTCACTGTTATAGCTTTCTATCATTGCCTCGATAGGCGTAACGATTGCTAAAGATTGATCTGAGTTATCCCAGCCGCTGCGGATACCGCCGACTAACTTATTTTTTATGAAAACAGGTGAGCCGCTCATGCCTTGAGAGAGTTTATTTTTGTTTGTGAATTTAATTAAAATTTTGTCTTTCATGATTGCGCCGGGCTTTTCAGGAATAAGGCTGACGATTTTAACGGGAATTTTTGTAGGTTCAGTGCCTTTCACGACCGTTAAAGCGTAGCCTGTCATGCCCGGTTTAAGTTCACTCGTTTTCATAACCGGCTGCTCAGGTATAAATTTTTCAGCACAAGCCGCGCCGCAAAAGATAAATATAAAAATTAATGTGTAAATGATTTTCTTCATTTCGATTTTAACTTCCTACTTCCTAACTCCTAATTTCTACTTGCATTTATGGCCTTTTGTTTCAAAAATTCCATAATGAAATCATTTATATCGCCGTCGAGAACAGATTGAATATTTCCTTTTTCAAAATTCGTCCTGTGATCTTTAACGAGAGTGTAAGGGTGCAGAACATAACTGCGAATTTGACTGCCCCAAGTTGATTCTTTTTTGTCGCCGACAATTGAGTCTAATTCCTGCTTACGTTCCTGCAAAGCCAATTCATATAATCTGCTCTTTAAGACGTGCATAGCAGTTTGACGATTTTGAATTTGAGAGCGTTCGTTTTGACATGTTACGACAATTCCCGAAGGAATATGAGTGATTCTTACCGCTGAGTCAGTTCTGTTGACGTATTGACCGCCGGCACCGCTTGCCCTGAATGTATCGACTTTCAAATCTTCAGGTTTAATTTCGATATCGACATCATCAGAAAATTCCGGTGAAACTAAAACAGAAGCAAAACTTGTGTGTCTTCGATGAGCAGAATCAAAAGGCGAAATTCTGACAAGCCTGTGAACTCCGCGCTCGGCCTTTAAGAATCCGTAAGCATAATCGCCGTTAATCATGACAGTAGCGTTTTTAATCCCTTCGCCTTCGTCAGCAGTAGCTTCGATTACGTTAGCTTTGAAGCCTTCTCTCTCACAGTATCTTAAATACATTCGCAGCAACATTCCTGCCCAGTCTTGAGAATCGAGTCCTCCTGAGCCTGCATGAATCATTAAAATAGCGTTGGCGTTGTCGTGTTCTTCATTGAGTAATAATAAAAGGTTAGAGCGTTCTAATTCGTCGCGGAGTTTTGCGGCATTGTCTCGAAATTCTTTTTCTAATTCGCTATCTTGAGACTCGGCTAATAATTCTTCGAGAGTTACTAAGTCGTCAAAAGAATTTTTGATTTTTTTCCAGCTTTCGAGCCGCGAATTAACCTGCGAAAGTTCTTTCAAAATATCTTCGCGGCTTTTAGAAGTCCAAAAATCGGGCTTTGAAGTTTCCTCCGTGAGAGCCTTAGAGCGTGCTGCTAAAGTTTCAAGGTCAAAGACTGTCCTGCACGTTCTGAACAAGTCCGCGCAGTTCTTCCAGTTCTGATTTAATATTTATGTCCATAAAAAAATTTTTGCTTCTTTCTAAAATATTTCGATTTTCAATTTTATATTTCTAATTTTTTAGAATGATAGCACAGCGATTAAAATAAAAGAGTCAAAATCGGAACACTAAATAACGAAATTATTGTCGAGACAGCCACGCAGCGCGCCGCAAATTGATAATCTTTTCCATATTTCTCGGCGATTATTTCAGTGTTTGCAGCCGCAGGCATCGCCGTCAAAACTACAACAACCTGCCATAAAATATCTTGAACTCCAGCTGCCCGCAAAATTACTAAATATATCAAAGGCTGAACAACAAGCCTAACTAACGTTAATTTGAAAGCATCAATATCGAGAGCGTCTTTTAGGTTAGCTTCACCTAACGCCGCGCCTATTATTATCATTGATAGAGGCCCGGTCATGTCGCCCATATTTTTTATAGCTGTTGCGACAACGCCCGGCAGTTTGAACGGCGAGAACATTAAAATTATTCCTATAAAAACAACGTCAAGGCTCGGAGTTTTTAATAAAATTTTCATTTTTTCTTTGAAATTTCCTTCATCGACAAATAAAGAAAGTCCCGCAGTCCAAATTAAAATTCTCACGGGCAATAAATAAAACGACGTGAAAAAAACTCCTTCTGTTCCGAACACCGACGCGACTATAGGCATTCCGGCATTGCCAGCATTAGAGAACATCGTAGCAAATTCTAAAACGGCCTTGCGGTTCTTAGGAGCTTTCCGCCAAAAAATTTTTCCTGAAAGCCAAGCGATAATAAAACAAACAACAGAAATTATCATGATTTCACCGGCGGCAATAAGCTGGTTAATATCCGCTTCAACGTTAAAAGAAATTAATATCATGCAAGGAAGCGTTATATCAAGCAATAAATTTATAAAACTAATTCGGCCTTCATGATTTAATAATTTTGCCTTAGCCATTATTATTCCTGTCATTACATAGACAAACATCAAGGACTGAGTGTTAAGCATTCTCTCAAAAATATTCATGTAAAAATCCCTCTTTATCTTTAATTTATCTTTGATAACTGAATTTTAATAAAAAAAATTTCCTCCGGATTTTGCGCGAGTAGCCGGGGGAATTCTTATTCGTAGAATATAAGATTAAGCATTTTCTTGTTTAGGCGGCAGGCATCAAGCTTTGTATTTCCATTTCCATAACGGACGCTTTCACGGAAGTAACGCCGTCTTTGTTGATGTCATACTGTGCTTGTTCATCTTTCCTGCTTACGGGTTCGATGATGGGTGTACCTTTAGCGACTTCGGCCTTAAATTCTTCGGAATTTTCGTTAATAATTTCCTGTCTAGCCTTTGAAGCTATGGCTGCTGCTTTAGCTGCTACCTGTCTGTCTTGTCCTGAAGGATCTGCTGGAGCGTTCGCTGCGCGTTGGACTTGCTGCATATTTCTTAGAGTTTCTTCCGGAGTTCGTCCTTCTTTGAGTTTAATCGGGACTTCGCCGCCGGTGATATAACTCTTGCCATCGGGACCTTCGGTGTAGGAGTAGCTGACTCCGCCGCCTAATTCTCCTGCTGCAGCTTGGTGAGCAGCTTCGTGAGCAACGACTTCACGCTGAATATTCTCAAGCTCTTTCTCCTGAGCTTCTTTTTGGTCTTCAGCTTCGTCTTCTTTCTTAGCTTCTTCGCGGCGTTCAGTTTCAGCCTTAATAATATTCTGAGTGTTTTCTGCGGCTTTGTTTTCGTTTAGGGCTTCGGCTTCCTGCGCTTCTTGTTTCTTTGCTTGCAAATCCTCGTGCATGACTCCGCCGCTGACTCGATTCAAGTCTTCCTCGCTGCCTTTCATAGTAACAGACGCGCCGACAATGTAGCGTTTTCCGTCAGTTCCTAATGAATAGTGATAGACCGTGTGAACTTTTGCATCGTTGCCTAACTTAGCCTTAAGGCTTTCTTCTTCAGCTAAAATTTCCTGCTCTTTTTGTTGTTTAGACTGGTCAAAATCTTCGACGTCTTCAACATTTTGAAGATTTTTAATTCGCCCGATGCTCTGGACAGGTTCTAAATACCCTGCCGACAGCATTGATGTAACCTGCATGTTTCTCACCTCCTTCTTACGTAGTTTGCGTATATTATACTAAAATTTTATAAGAATTAATAATTAAACGTAATGACGTGTATGTAAACGACACTGCCGTTTGTGTATGTTTTCAACTTACCTTCGCTTTCTTGAAAAAGATTTTGAGACTCGCGGGCTTTGTCTTCTAATTTAGCTTTTATCTTGGCGTGTTCGCTGTCGCTTTTGAGATGATAACAGACGTACCATGCCGGTTTTCCTTCATTATTGTTTTTATCTAATATCTCATAGCAGCCGCCGCTATTGCCAATCGTTACATCCCCGACGAAAAATTTTCTTATTTTATCTTGGCCATCGGAAGACGAAAAATAAGTTTTCAAGTCCGTACCGTTGATTTTGCCGTTTTTATCGACTTTATCACTATTATCTTTATACCAGTTTAGAGCAAAAATTTTGAGGTTTGTTAAAGCACTGACAATCTTTGTGGCCTTTGCTGCTGCTTGAGATTCTCCGCCCGCAAGCATTACCATAGTGCTAAGGATTACGACGATGATTATAACGATTAAAAGTTCAACGAGCGTGAACGCATTTTTTTTATGTCCCATGAAAAATTCTCCCGACTAACTAAAAAATTTTATAGCTTAAGATGCTTAATTTTATAACAAAACTCCTCACCACTCACCCCTAACTCCTAATTTTTTTACACTTTCGCCATTAATTCCCAAATAATTAATTCAAAACCTTGCCAAGATTCGGCTCTGCCTGTTTTTTCAAGAAAAGATAACCGTGCGGCTTTAGCCATGAAAATTTTAATTTTATCTGCACCAAAATTTTTTAGAGCGAGCTGTGCTTTTTTTGCTGCGTAGTCTCTTGTTCCGAGAGCCTTCAAGATTTCGTTTGAAAAATTTTTATTGAAACACGAAAGCATTAACGCAGGTCTTAACCTGTTAGCTATGGCCGTAAGCGCAGGCAAAATTGAATCTTCGCTTCTTAAATATTTCAAAGCCCGTGAGACATCAAAAATATTATTCGCGCAAACGCCGTCAAGAAACATTAAAAGCGAACTTCCGCCCTCATCGAACGAAAGATTTTGAACGTCTTGTAATTTAATATCACGGCCTTCGGAATAAAGAGCGAGTTTATTAATCTCGGAGCGTAATTCTTCTTGAGAGTCTATACTGTCAGATAATAATTGCGCGGCATCATAATCAAGATTAAATTTTTGTTCTTTAGCTAATTTAATAAGCCATTTAGGACGCTCCCAAGGTGAAATTTGAGCTTCGGGCTTGATTAGTTCTATAGAATCTTTAATAACTTTCAGGTTTTTTGTATCCGAGTTAAAAATTAAAATTAAAACACAGTCGGCTTTGTCGTCTTCGATCAAATTCACAAGGGCTTCAGGAAATTCGCCGAGAGCTTCAGAGTTTTCAATCACGATTACTTCTCGCTGAACAAAAAGTCCGGGAGTTACAGCAGTCTCGAATAATTTATTCCAAGTCCCGAAATTTTGAGCATCATAGCGGGCATTTAGCGGCCAATTTTTTTTCTCTAATTCTTTTAATTTTTCAGCTAATTGACGACGCTGTGATTCAGAATTTTCGATTGCTATTATGTGTGGCATGATTAAGTTTTATAAACTTCTCGCCTATGACCGACTTTAACAACAAGAACTAAAAGTTTTTCATTGTTAATTTCGCAAAGCAACCTATAGTCGCCGACTCTGTATTTCCAGTAGCCGGTAAGACCACCAGTAAGAGACGCGCCGATCGAGTAGGGATTTTCAAGCTCACTTAATTTCTTAACGAAATTTATAATTCTCTCACGTATAGGTTTATCGAGCGATTTAAGTTGTTTCTTAGCTGGATTCGTGTAATCAATCGTCCATTTCATTTAGTTCTCTCTCAACTTCTTCACTCGAATATGTTTTCACTTTACCAGAGGCAACAAGTGCAGAGATCGTCAAAGCATCTCTGTAATCTTCCCAGTCCCCGAGTGCTTCGTCTAATGCCTCATAAATAAATTTTTGAGGCGGCTCTTGAGTTACTTCGCTCCATGAATTTAATCTTGCTTCAATTTCCGGCGAAATTTCTATTACCATTTTAATATCTCCTGTATTTGTTTCTTGAAAATTTATATTATCGAATTTCTAAAACCTTCAGCCAAACAGCGTATTTGCCTGACAGTAATACCTCTTCTCTGGCTTTATCAGGATTACTTTCGATCATTGCAAGTCTGTTCCAAGGATCTCCGACATCAGTAAATAACAAATATGGAGGGTTTTCGCTATTCATTCCCAAGGTTTTGGCACGAAGTTTTATTTTCTCACATACTTTGTCTTCATCCTCTTTGAAAGCGTAGCCAACGTACCAAACTGTTTCAAGCTTGTCTTGTTTGTTATTTTCAGGCGTGCCGGCATCGTAAAGGCCATAAGAACCTCGATGTAAGTTTGTGGCTACATTTTTACCTCCTGCTGCACCTGTTTCATTGATTAATATTCTAGGGTTATCGGGGTCATCGCTGAAATATTTATATATGTCAAGAGTAGTGCCGGAACAATGCTGCACAGGATACGGAGTGTTATCAATCATTACTCGCCCTGCTATGATTTCCATACCATTACCATCACTACCAGTACCTGTTCTATTAACCTGGTATGTAGATTTATTGCTCCAACTTGTTTCCATTACGATTTTGTCTCGATTATCGATATACCAAGCACTCACTGCCGCTTTAACGTTTTCAAGATTGCTGATAATTTTTGCGGCCTTTGCTGAAGTCGCAGCTTCATCGCTTGACATCATCATCATGCCGGCAAGCACAGCGATTATAAGGATGACGATTAATAACTCTACTAATGTAAACCCCTTGTGATTAAAATTTTTTTTCATTAAATTTGCCTCCTATTCTTCTTTCTGTTCTTCCAACTCCAATACCTTCATCCAAACAATTTTTCCGCCGTCATATGGCTTTATTTTTACTTTTTGGGGAGCTCTGTCGTCCGCTGTTTTCTTACCCGTAGTTCCTTGACTTGCAAGAAGATTGAGCGACGTTGCTTTTGCTGCTAATTTTTCACCAACGCCAGAAGTCAATTCCGAGTCTGTTAAAGCATAGCCTACAAACCACGTTTTTCTACCATTTGATTGGCCGCTGTCTTCAAATCTGTAAGTTCCGGGCGTAGCTTCAGATGAATAATTTTTCTTGTCAATTTTATATTTAGAAGCAGGATCAATATATTTCGTTACTAACTCAGATTTGTTTTGCATTAAAACTCCTAAATTACTAACCCCTTGTATTTTGTTACTGTCTATTCTAAATTCGTTCCCTGATTTTATAATTTTATCGTGATTGTCGGCATACCAGTGTACGAGAGCAGTTTTGAATGCAGTTAAACCGGAAATAATATTCGAGGCTTTCGCTGTACTTACTGACTGAGAGCCTGAAAGCATCAACGTAGAGGACAGCACACCTATCACTACAAGGACGATTAATAATTCAAAGAACGTGAAGCCTTTAAGACTAAATTTTAATTTCATGAATATATGACTTTCTTAATTTTTAATCTAACGTTAAAATCAACATGTCAACATATTTCTGATCTTTGTAAACATTTTTGATTTGAGCATCATCAGTGAGATTTTTACTTCCAAACAATCCGACGCTTTTAGCCTTTGCCGCAAGTTTTTCTTTGAGTCTTACAGGCTTATTGTCGAGATAATATGAAACGTACCAATATTTAGTTTTGCCTGTAGCTCTGATTATATAATAGTTGTCTGTATTATCAGAAACTTTAGTCCCTAATTTTATGGAGTAATTATTATCAATATGTTTCAGAATTTCTTTTGCGCCTTTTGTTTTAATATATTCGCTAAAGCGAGTTATCTTTCCGTTGTCATCAATGCCAAATTCTTCTTGAACACCAGCAGTCCCTTGTTTGATTTTATCATGATGTTCAATATACCATGCCACAGTAGCTTTTTTGAGCTGCACCATATCATTTATAATTTTGGCAGCTTGCGCTGACGTTGCCGTTTCATTACTTGCGATCATCATCATAGCTGACAATACACCGATTACGACGATAACAATTAATAATTCGACGAGCGTGAAGCCTTTGCGTTTCATAAAAATACCCTCTAACCTGTCTCTTTTTTTAATTTCAATAATTATACATTCTTAATTAAAAACGTGAACATAGAGACAAGATTATAAAAACACCGGGCATTTATTCGACTAAACACCCGGCGAAAAAATTTTTTTTACTTTATTTCTAATTTAGATAAGCTATTTCGCTTCAACAGGCGCGGCGGCCATTTCAGCGAGAGCTTTGTAAGTTTCGTAACGTTCTTTGGCTTCCTGAGCGTTTCTGTCGAATAACTCGTCGGCAATATCCGGGAACCCAAGTTTGAGCGATGAGTAGCGGACTTCGCCGAGTAAGAACTCTTTGTAGTCGCTCTTCGGTGCTTTGCTGTCGAGTACGAACGGATTCTTGCCCTGAGCGATTAAATCCGGGTTGTAGCGATAGAGATGCCAATAACCTGCTTCGACTGCTAACTTCGTGCGTTCCTGAGTCTTGCCCATGCCTGCTCTGATACCGTGGTTAATACAAGGAGCGTAAGCAATGATTAACGACGGGCCTTTGTGAGCTTCGGCTTCTTTAAGGGCTTTGAGAAGCTGATTCTTATCTGCTCCCATGCCGACCTGAGCAACGTAAACAGTTCCGTAAGTCATAGCCATGCGGCCAAGGTCTTTTTTGCGTGTTCTCTTGCCGCTTGCAGCAAACTGAGCGATAGCCGCTGTCGGTGTTGACTTCGATGACTGTCCGCCGGTGTTCGAGTAAACTTCTGTATCAAGAACGAGGACGTTTACATCTTCGCCGCTTCCAAGAACGTGATCAAGTCCGCCGTAGCCGATGTCATAGCCCCAGCCGTCGCCGCCGATGATCCATACGGATTTTTTGACGAGATAGTCATGATACGTGCAGAGTGTGCAAAATTCTTTCATTGCAGCGTCGCTTAATGTCGGATGAGAATGTTCTTCGCAGCCGCAGTCGCAGAAAATCTTTTCGAGTAATTCTTCGACCTTCGCAGCAGCCGCTACTGAAGCCTCGCCGTCAAGGTGAGCATCGAGCCATTCCTGAAGGACTGCTTTATCTTCTGCCGGAATTTCGTCCATAGCGATTAAATTCTTCGCCGCTGTCGTTAAGTAATTGACCATGACGTTTACAGAAAGTTTCATGCCCATTCCGTATTCAGCAGCATCCTCAAATAATGAGTTGCCCCAAGCCGGTCCGTGTCCGTTGGCGTCAACGGTGTAAGGCATTGACGGAGCAGAACCGCCCCAAATTGACGAACAGCCCGTTGCGTTGGCGATAATCATTCTCGGCCCAAAGAGCTGTGTGATTAACTTCGCGTAAGGTGTTTCGCCGCAGCCTGCGCAAGCTCCGCTGAACTCGAATAAAGGTCTCTGGAACTGTGAACCCTGAACGGTGAACTTGTCGCCAGCATCGGACTTGTCAGCAACTTCTTCAACTGCGAATGTCCAGTTGTCGATCTGATCAGTCTGTGAAGCTGTCGGTTTCATTTCGAGAGCCTTGACCGGGCAGATGTCAGCGCAGTTTCCGCAGCCTAAGCAGTCAAGAGTGTCAACCTGCATCTTATATTTATAGCCTTTAGCCTTGAGTGCCGGAGCTTTTCCGTCAACTGCACCAAAGTTTGCAGGAGCAGCGGCCTGTTCGTCAGCGTCAAGTAAGAACGGTCTAATAGCAGCGTGCGGGCATACCATTGAGCACTGGTTGCACTGGATACACTTTGCTGAGTTCCATTCAGGGACCATAACGGCGACTCCGCGTTTCTCAAATTTCGCTGTGCCTGCCGGGAAGTGTCCGTCTGCGTATTCGCCTTCAAACGCGCTTGAAGGAAGTGTGTTGCCTTTCTGAGCGTTGATTGTTTCGACCTGATAGCTGATAAATTCAGGAACATACGAAGGCATACCGGGTTTAACTCTTGCTTTGTCTTCAGCTGTTGCCCATTCTGCCGGGACTGTGATTTCTTTAAGTCCTGCAAGTCCTGCATCAACGGCGGCGTAGTTCATGTTGACGACTTTTTCGCCTTTGCGGCCGTATGAATGAACGATAGCGTCTTTCATGTATTTAACGGCGTCATCGATCGGAATAACGTTAGCAAGTTTGAAGAATGCAGACTGCATGATCGTGTTCGTTCTGTTGCCGAGTCCGATCTTCTGAGCTTCGTCAACGGCGTTGATGATATAGAACTTGCATTTAAGAGTTGCTAATTTTCTCTTAAGGCTTGCCGGTAAATGCTCCTCAAGAGCGGCCATATCTGTCCACTGAGTATTAAGAAGGAACGTTCCGCCCTCTTTCATTCCCTGAAGAAGGTCATACTGATTGACGTATTCCTGTTTATGGCATGCGATGAAGTCAGCGTGGTCGATTAAATATGTTGATTTAATCGGATATTTGCCGAAACGTAAGTGGGACATTGTGATACCGCCGGACTTCTTCGAGTCATAATCGAAATAGCCCTGAGCGTACATGTCTGTATGGTCGCCGATGATTTTGATTGAGTTCTTGTTCGCGCCGACTGTACCGTCTGAGCCGAGTCCCCAGAATTTGCAGCAGACTGTGCCTTCTGCGGCGGCGTTGATGTGTTCGGTCGGGATTAATGAGCTGTCGTTGACGTCATCAATAATTCCAAGTGTGAAGTTGTTGCGAGGCTCGAATAATTTAAGGTTGTCGAACGTTGCTTTAATATCGCTCGGCGTTGTGTCTTTTGAGCCAAGTCCATAGCGTCCGCCGACGATCTTCGGAGCTTTCTTATTTTCAACGAATAATGAGCAGACGTCTTCATAAAGCGGGCCGCCAAGAGCTCCGACTTCTTTAACTCTGTCAAGAACTGCGATAGCTTTTACTGTTCTCGGTAAAGCTCTGAAGAAATATTTCGGTGAGAACGGTCTGTAAAGGTGAACTTCAACAACTCCGACTTTCTCGCCGCGTGCGTTGAGATAATCAACTGTTTCTTCGATTGCCTGACATACTGAACCCATAGCGATAATAACTCTGTCAGCGTCAGGAGCTCCGTAATAATTGAACGGATGATATTCGCGTCCGCAGATGCCTTTGATGTCCTTCATGTATTTTGCTACGATGTCGGGAACTTTGTCATAGAAAGGCTGTGAGGCTTCTTTCGCCTGGAAGAAAATATCAGGGTTCTGAGCTGTGCCTTTTGTGAACGGCTTTTCAGGTCTCATTGAACGGTCTCTGAAAGCTGCGATTGCGTCATAGTCAACTAATTTTGCAAGGTCTGCATAGTCGAAGGCATCAACTTTCTGAATCTCGTGTGAAGTTCTGAAACCGTCAAAGAAATTTAATACAGGTACGCTTGATTTAATAGCTGTTAAGTGAGCTACTGCCGCCATGTCGTGAGCTTCCTGAACTGAACCTCCGGCAATCATCGTGAAGCCTGTCATTCTTGTCGACATAACGTCGCTGTGGTCGCCGAAAATTGAAAGCGCGTGCATAGCTATAGCTCTTGCTGTTACGTGGAAAACACCCGGTAACAATTCGCCTGCGATCTTATACATGTTGGGGATCATCAATAAAAGTCCCTGCGATGCTGTGTAAGTGCTTGCGAGTGCTCCCGCTGATAACGCTCCGTGACAGGCTCCTGCTGCTCCTGCTTCGGACTGCATTTCCGTAACTTTTACGGTATGACCGAAAATATTTTTGCGTCCGTGAGCTGCCCATTCGTCGATATGCTCAGGCATAGGCGATGAAGGCGTGATAGGATAAATCGTGGCCATTTCGGAAAAAGCGTACGCGACGTGAGCGACTGCTTCGTTACCGTCCATAGTTTTCCAGTTTCTTTTGAATGCCATGAAAGAAAAACCCTCCCTCTAAAATTAAAAAAAAACTTTTTATTGAAAAAATAGAATTTTATGTGTTGAGTATTCTACTACAAAAATCTTGAATAATAAAATAAAATACACGCAAGGATTTTTATTTTACGAGGAGGGGAAAAATTTTTATGCTTGCAAAAAAAATCGATGAATATATCTCTAAATATCCTGAAAAAAATTGCTGCTGGTTTCGCGGCTCGTGGTGGAGCGCGACTCGATTTAAGACTCTCGCTGACGAATGCGTAGAAGTTTTAAGAAAAGCAGGATTTTCTGAAGGTCAAAGGCTCGCTGTCTTAGTTCCAAACTCTCCGATGGCACTTGCTTTGATGTATGCGACTTGGAAACTCGGCGGCGTGTTTTGCCCTTTGAACGAAAAGACAGGAGAAATTTCTCTATTAAAGACTCTGAATTTATTAAAGCCTTTTGCTGTAGCTTTGTCCGAAGGAGTTAAAAAAGAACTTGAAGATTCTCTAAAAAATTCCGGCTGGCATTGCTCAAGATTTAATTTTGAAAAAATTACAGGCTCTGAAAATTTCAGCGGCGTTTCTGCTCCCGTTGATGAGCTTGATAAAAAACTTGCCGTAATTTTCTCGACGTCAGGGACGACAGGCGACCCTAAGGCTGTGCCTTTGACTCACGAAAATATTTTCAGCAACGTCGAGGCATGTCTTAAACAATTAGTAGAATTAACGCCGGAAAATTCTTTGTTAAATGTCCTTCCGAATTTCCATGCGTTTGGCTTCACGGTCTGCTGCGTTCTGCCTTTTGTGCTCGGAGCGTCGCAAGTTCTCGTTGAAAATTTCATGCCGCCTTCAAACGTCATAAAAGCTCTCGAAGAAGCAAAGCCTGACGTTTTATTACTTGTTCCGACGATGTTTAATTTTGCTGCGTCGGTGCTTGAACGTCAGAATAAAAAATTAGACTTCATAAAAGTTTTAATTACCGGCGGAGATAAATATAACACTAAAATGGACGACAGAATAACAGCGGCTTTCGGCGTTCCTGTCATTGAAGGTTACGGGATCACAGAATGTTCGCCGGTCTTATCTGTCAATCCGAGACCTTCAGAAAGAAAATTAGGAACGGTCGGGCCGGCTTTACCGGGCTTTGAACTTCAATTGAGAAGCGAAGACGGCAAAATTTTAGAAATTCCGGGCGAAGGCGTTTTATGGACTAAAGGGCCTTCAGTAACTCCAGGCTATTATCATGCCGACGAATTAAACCGCGAGAGATTTCAGGACGGCTGGTTCAACACGGGCGACTATGTTCAGGTTGACGAAGACGGCTATATAAAAATTCTTGACCGCGTTACGGATATTATCATCGTCGGAGGCTTCAACGTTTATCCGCAGGAAGTCGAAGCGATTTTAGCAGAACATCCGGCGGTTAATACAGCTGTAGTAGTCGGCTCGCCTAATGACATAAGCGGCGAAGTCCCGAAGGCTTTTATATTGAAAAATCAAAATGCCGAAGTCAGCGAGAGAGAATTAATAAATTTCTGTAAGGAAAGACTCTCTCATTATAAAGTTCCAAGAGCGATTGAATTTGTTGACTCATTGCCGCTCTCAGCAACAGGAAAAATTTTAAGGCGCGTTTTGCGTCAGAAAGAACGCGAAAAGTCAGTTAGGAGTTAGGGAATAAAGAATGAATAATCTTGATAAAAACCGGCTTGAAGAAATTATTATTCCAAATCTTGAAGCAAGGCGCGATAAAAAAAGTTTTTGGTTTGAGGGCGAGTGGCACACAGGCGCGGAATTTCTTAAAATTATCGACAACTGCGAAAAAGTCTTAAAGGCTGCAGGCTTTTCAAAAGGTCAAAGGCTTGTCGTGATGTTAAAAAATTCGCCGTTAATTCCTGCGTTATCGTTAGCTCTTTGGAAACTTGGCGGTATTTTCTGTCCTCTCAACGAAAAAGCCGGGACTGATGCTCTAAAAAACACTTTGAATTTAATCAAGCCTTTCGCAATCGTAACAGGCCGCGAACTTCCAGAACTTGAAAATTCTTGGCCTTGCGTTCAATGTGATATTCACGACACGACGATTAAGAATTTCACGGGCAAAACTCAACCGACCGAGCCTGAAGACTACGCCGTAATTTTTTCGACTTCAGGAACAACAGGAAATCCTAAAGCAGTGCCTTTGACTCACATGAATTTAATCAGCAACATTCGAGCGACAAAAGAAGATGTTTACCCTTTGAACGAGCATGATACTTTTTTAACGGTCTTGCCGAATTTTCATTCATTCGGTTTTACATGCGCAACAATGCTGCCCTTAGCTATCGGTGCGAAAATTGCTATCGTTCCGTCGTTCTTGCCGCCTCAGCAGTCAATCAGAGCGATTGCCGAAGCTCCAACAACAATCATGTATATAGTTCCGGCTATGCTTTCATTTTTATTAATGTCAGTCGAAAAAGGAAAATTAAAGCCCGAAGTTTTATCGAGCCAGCGTTTAATTTGCACAGGCGGCGACAGGTTAGCCCCGAACGTTCATAAACAGGCATTGAAACTTTTAGGCCGCGACGTCATGGAAGGTTACGGATTAACAGAAACTTCGCCGGTGCTTTGCATGAATCACGACTGCGAGACTCAACACACGGGAACTTCAGGGCCGATAATTCCGGGCTACGAATATAAATTAAAATCCCGCGACGGCCAAGAGCTTCCTAAATCCGAACGTGAGGGAGTTTTATGGGCGAAAGGACCTTCAATAACGCCGGGCTATCTTCATGCGCCTGAAATCACAGCGGAAAGATTCGACTCAGACGGCTTTTTTAACACCGGCGACTATGTTAAATTCGATGATGACGGCTACGTAACTATAATGGATCGAGTTACGGATTTAATTATCGTCGGAGGCTTTAACGTTTATCCGCAGGAAGTTGAAAAAATTTTGAGCGAACATCCAGCCGTTCACGCTGCTGTAGTTGTCGGAATGCACCATGATATTAACGGCGAAATTCCGAAGGCTTATATTCAATTAGAAGAAGGCGCAGAAGTTACAGACCGTGA
Source organism: Synergistaceae bacterium (assembly GCA_017475805.1). Next base: position 15,624 of record JAFVEW010000033.1, read on the forward strand.
AATAATTAGATTCGCGAAAGAAAAACTCGCTCACTTCAAAGTCCCGCGAGCAGTCGAATTTGTTGATGAGTTTCCTGTTTCCGCGACTGGAAAGATTTTGCGGAGAGTTTTACGCGAAAAAGCTAATAAATCTTAAAAATTTATGTTATAATTCTAGATGTTTATAAAGCAGTTCTCGAACATGAAAGGGAACTGCTTTTTTATTACTACAAAATTATTAGACTTATTCGCTCATCATCTATGTTTTCAGCAAGTTTAATTCTAAAAAATTGATTCGTTTTTTTCTTAAGTCTCTCGAATATTCATGAAAACTATTGTAAACTTCTTAAGATTTCTCATTATTCTTGTTAGCATAAAAATAAAAAAATTTTGGAAAGAGTGATTTTTCAGTGAAGAAAAAAATTTTTATCGCTTTTATTTTAGTTTTCTGCGGCCTCCTTTCACTTGCTCTTCGTGAGCCTGAAAAAATTTCTCGCAGCAGCTTCTCTATGAATACTTTGATTAATATGGCTATTTATAGTGATGATGGAAAAATTCTTGACTCTGCTTATGATTTATTAAATAAACTTGACAAAGAACTTTCTATGTATGATTTATCTTCCGATATTTCAACCATAAATCTCAATGCCGGAATTAGAAGCGTTAGAGCACCACGTGAAGTCATCGATGCTGTAAAAGAATCTTTAAGGCTCTATAATTTAACCGGCGGAGTTTTCAATCCTTTGATCGGTTCTGTTACGAAACTGTGGAAAATTAACCAACAGGGCGACTTTATCCCGAGTCAAGAAAGCCTCGACGCCGCAATAAAGCTCAGTGATATTAAAAATCTTGAAATTAATGAAAGTGAAAACGAAATTTTTTTGAAAACTCAAGGCTGCATGATTGATTTAGGCGGCATTGCTAAAGGCTACGCCAGCGACAGAATAGTCGAGCTGTTAAAGAACAACGGAATTAAGTCGGCACTCATAGACTTAGGTGGAAATATTTACGTCATAGGCAAAAAATTAGAAGACGATTCTAACTGGAACATTGGAGTCCGCGACCCTTCAGCACCTTATAATTCTCCTGCTTTAGTCTTGAGCGTTCACGACACTTCAGTAATAACTTCCGGCGGCTATGAAAGATTTAAGACCATAAACGGCAAAAAATACACGCATTTCTTTGACGTTAAAACCGGCGAGGCAATAACTAATGACTTACTATCGGCTACAGTAATAACTCCAGACGGAAGTTTAGCTGACGGGCTTGCAACGGCGTTCATGGCTTCTAGCTATGAAAAATCTCTTGATATATTAAAAGATATTCCTGCTGATGTCGGCGTTGTTTTTATCAAATATAACAAAGACGAATCGGCAGGTGTTTCTCAACTTGAAATCATTGCTACTGAAAATTTAAGGGCAGCGATTTCACGTGAAAAATATAAAATTAATTACTTGAATTAAGCCGACAGCGATAACAAATTTCTATAAATTGGATACGGCCAAATGTCTGCTGAAATCGTAAGCTCGGCGGCGTCGCATTTAGCTCTTATCGAGTCCATTAACGGAATAATCTCGCCGATTAATAAATCCGAACGCTCGCGTGCATTCATGCTTCCAAGTCTGCCTTTGAGTTCATAAAGGGCAGCCGCGTCTTTAATCAAAGCATTTTTAGCCCGGCCAAGTCCGTTGATGTAATCGCGCCACGGAGTGCAGTCTCCGAAGTCAACGCCGTCGAAATTGCTCAGAGATTTTTTCTCTAAAATTAATTGTTTCGAGAGTGCGGGTAAAACTCCCTCCCATAACATGTCATAGAGAACGGCCGCTTCGACTTCAAGACCTGTAGCAAAACTTTCCATTCTGACTTCACGCAGATTTTCAAGCTCATGAGCGCGGTATACGCCCAAATTCGCGAGCATTTCTTTGTTCTCAGGTTTCAGCAATAAATCTATTCTGTCCGGCATCGTTTCAGCTTCGATCAAGCCGCGCTTCTTAGCTTCTTCATGCCACTCGTTTGTGTAAGCGTCGCCTTCAAATAAAATATCGCTTCCGCGTTTGAAAGCCTCTTTGGCAGCCTCCAATGCCGCGTCGATAGGTTCTTTGCCGCCTGAAATTTTTTCTTCGACTAATTTTGTGAGTTCGTCAATTCCCCAAGCCCATAAAGACGCGAACATCGTAACGGGCAGCGCGATTGACTGCGACGAACCGGGTGCTCTGAACTCAAATTTATCTCCGGTAAAAGCAACTGGCGAAGTTCTATTTCTGTCGCTGTCAAAAGGAATAATATCAGGCAGCTTTGCAAGACCTAAATCCATAATTCCGCGTTCAGGTAAAGATACGTCCGCATTATCAAGCCTTCGGATTAAATCAGTCAATGCCGCGCCAAGATACACGCTTATGATCGAAGGAGGAGCTTCATGACCGCCGAGCCTGAATAAATTTCCTGATGTCGCTATCGAGGCTTGCAATAAGCTGTGAAATTTTGAAACTCCAAGCACGACCGCCGACAAAAAAGTTAAAAATATAACGTTTCGTCTATGACTGTTCGACGGCTTTAATAAATTTCGTCCTTCGCTGTCAACAAGAGACATATTAGTGTGCTTGCCGCTTCCGTTCATTCCGTAAAAAGGTTTTTCGTGGAATAATAATCTTAATTCATGCTGACGCGCCAATTTTCTCATCGTTTCCATCAAAATCTGATTTTGATCGCAGGCTCTGTTAGCATCAGAATATAAATGAGCAAATTCAAACTGGCATCTTGCGACTTCATTATGACGGGCAAGAACAGACACACCGAGACGAGCTAAATCTCTTTCAACATCTTCCATGTAACGCAATACTCTTGGCGGAATTGCTCCGAAATAATGATGGTCAAGTTTTTGGTCTTTTGCAGGCTGTGCGCCGATTAAAGTTCTTCCGCAAAATCTTATATCCGGTCTTAATTGCGCTCGAGGGCGGTCGAGTAAAAAATATTCCTGCTCTGCACCGACTGTCATTTTTACGTTCTTAATTCCGCGTTGTCCTAAAGTTTTTAATAATTTCAAAGCACGGCTTTCAACAGCATCAAGAGCTCGCAATAACGGCGTTTTCAAATCCAAAGGCGTTCCGTCAAACGATAAAAATACCGACGGAATACAAAGCGTGCCGCCCTTAGGACTTTTTACGATAAAAGCAGGGCTGCTGATGTCACAAGCTGAATAGCCGCGAGCCTCGAAAGTTGAGCGCGTTCCTGCCGAAGGGAAACTCGAAGCGTCAGGTTCGCCTTGAGCCAAGTGATGACCTCTGAAAACTTCAATAGGATTTCCCGCAGGGTCGGACATTGTGAAAGCCTGATGTTTTTCCGCAGTCAATTCTGTCTGCGGCTGAAACCAGTGAGCCCAGTGCGTTGCGCCTTTTGAAATTGCCCAGTCTTTCATAGCTCCTGCGACAATATCAGCAGCTTCGGGGCTTAATCTTTGACGGCCTTCCATTGCTGCCATGACCTGCTCATAAACGTCTGAATTTAATTTTTCTTTCATTACTCGAGCGTCAAAAAGCATTGATCCGAAAATTTCATGTACTGTTTGATATTCACGTTCTGCCATTAAGTAACCCCTCTTTTAATTTTATTCTAATTTATTTTCAAAATTAAGCAATAAAAATTTAATAAAAATTGCTTAATATAAAAAAATTTTAGCTTAATTATATAAATCTGTCAATTTTTGCAATTAATTTATAAAATTAACTCTAAAACGTTAACATGATATAATTCAAGCATAAAAAAATCCCTCTCGATTTGCGATATCGAAAGGGACTTGTTAAAAATTGATTTATATAAATTAACTAAAACTGATTAGCTAAGATCAACTGCAGTTTCTTCTGTCGTGATGATCTTCGCGCTTTTGATAATGGCGGGCGCTTTCTCGAATATTTCACCGTTCGCCACTATGCCTTCCATAAGAGATTTCACATTTGCAGCACTGACATTATTTTTAGCGTGGTTGTATGTGATGTTTACCGCGTCACCGTTGCTTTTTGCGAAATTAAGCGATAATTTTGTTGAAATTGCCATATTTTTTCACCTCCTTAAATTTTTAAGATTACTGCCCGTTTTCACAGGAGTTAAATTAGTCGTTGCTTAAAGTGCTGACTGCAACTTTCTGAACTTCGTAAATGTCTTTCGCTAAACAAGGCGTAAGTAAATTCACGATATTCATTGCCTTCTGATCCTCGTATCTGTCGATATTCAGACCTCCGAGATTAAGACTTAAAGTTTTGACTTTATCGTCTTCTGTCGTGCCGTTGTTGAGTTTTACAACTACTGACACTTTTGTTAAGTCGCTGGTAACTGCCATAATTTTTCACCTCGTTTCTTTTATGAGTTTTTGTTTTTTTCGGCTTTTATTTTATTTTTGCCTCTGTTCTCTCGAACTTGAGTAAATTATATATCATTTTTAATCTGTGTCAAGCATTTTTGAAAAATAAATCTCATTAATTTTTATATTTACATAAATTTAGTGTTTATCAATAAAAAATAAAAATCTCGACAGCTTTATTATGCCATCGAGATAAGTTTTTATGGAGATATTAAGAAAAATTATGATTTATTCTGTAGCTTTTTTGAGAGCTTCTACTCTAGCTTTCTGAGCTGAGACCTGTGCTTCAAGATTAGCTAACTCTTCTTCTTCGGCCTTAAGTGATTGATTAAGACGCTGAGATAAATTTTCCGATACAGCTTTCATTGCTGCAAAATCTTCTTTTAATTCGGCCACGCTTGCAAAA
>JAFVEW010000333.1 GCA_017475805.1 Synergistaceae bacterium
CAGCCATCGTTCAAGCTATTCAGCGTCCAAACATTCCCGCAAAAGATTTCAAAGTCGAAGTCGCTGACGACGCCCGCAAAGCCATTCAAGACGCTATCGACAAGGCCAGCGAGTCCGGCGGCGGAAGAGTTATCGTTCCTGCAGGTGAATATCTTAGCAAAGGCCCGATAGTTTTGAAGAGCTGCGTCGAGTTACATTTAGAAGAAGGCGCAAAAATTTTATTCAGCCCTGAGCCTTCGGATTATCTTCCTGTCGTAAAAACTCGCTGGGAAGGCACGGAGTTAATGAATTATTCTCCGATGATTTATGCTTACGGCCAGCGCGACATAGCTCTCACAGGCAAAGGCACGATTGACGGCAACGCGGACAGTGTTTTTCATTCATGGAAAAAATTAGAAAAACCTGACCAGCAGCAATTAAGACTTTGGGGAGCAGCAGGAACACCCGTTGAAACAAGAATTTTCGGTGAAGGACATTATTTAAGACCTTGCATTATTGAAATTAATTATTGCGAGAGAGTTTTGCTTGAAGATTACACCGTGATGAACTCGCCGTTCTGGATTAATCACCTTAACGCTTCTAACCATGTTCAAATGAGAGGCTTGAAAGTTAATTCGATGTTTGCAAACAATGACGGCGTTGACGTCGAGTCCTGCAAATATGTTTTAATTGAAGAAAACACTTTCAGAACCGGCGACGACTCTGTAGTCGTAAAATCAGGCCGTGATTACGACGGAAGAAAAGTTGGACTTCCTTCAAAATATGTTGTCATTCGTAAAAATGACATGGGCGGCGAAGACGGTATAGCTTTAGGCTCAGAAATGTCCGGCGGAATTGCTTATGTCTTCTTTGAAGATAATATTTTGAGAGACGGTCAGAGCGCAGTAAGATTTAAGGCCAATCTTGATCGCGGCGGTACATGTGAGCATATTCGAGTCCGTAACATGAAAATAGCAAACTTCGATAATTTTATTTGGTTCCAGTTGAATTATCCCGGTGAGCTCGGCGGCAACTTCCCGACTGTTTACAAAGATTTAGTCTTTGAAGATATTACGGTCGAAAGCCTCAAAGGAAAATTATTCGAGTGCCACGCTCCTAAGGGTTACCCGCTTCAGGACGTTATGATGAGGAACATAACGATTAAAAAATCAGAAAAAACTGATTTCATTCTCGAAAACGTTTCTAACTTAGTCATCGATAATCTTGAAGTCAATGATCAAAAAATGAACGGTGTTTTATCGTCATTCTAAGAGGTTAAAAATTAAACGGGCTTCTTGGAAAATTCCAAGAGGCTTTTTTTACGTTTTTTACCTTATATTCAATAACGTCTAATTCCTAATTACTTTTCTTGTGTTATTATTTGCACGAAATATTTAAGAAGGAGTTTTTTGTTTATGAATGACCCTCGTCAGTTTCAAGACGATAATATTAATAGAAGAAATTTAAGAATAAATCCTGACGAAATCCTTTTGAGGCAAAAATCCCAACGTCAGCAGCAGAATAAACAACTTCAATCTCAACAACAACAACAAAGAAGGCCGCGAAAGAAAAAACATTTTTCGATTCTTAAAATTATTTTTGCGACATTTTTTATAGTGATTTTACTCGCAACGGGAGCTTTAAGTGCGGGAGTGGCTTGGTACGTTGTGAAACTTTCTGAAGATTTGCCGAGCATGGTCGAACTTGCTAACCCTAAAAGCAGTTTGCCTTCAATTTTATATGATCGTAACGGTGAAGTTATAGCACGATTATTTATAGAAAACAGAACGCCTCTTGAACTTCATCAAATATCGCCGGAATTAGTCCGCGCTGTCTTAGCGGCTGAAGACTCGGCTTTCTATCAGCACGGCGGCATTAGAATAGGCTCAATAATGCGAGCTTTATGGACAGACGTTGTCGAAGGCGGAAAAGTTCAGGGAGCAAGCACGATAACGCAGCAGTTAGCGCGAAATTTATTTTTATCTCACGAGAAAAGCATAACCAGAAAAGCTAAAGAAATCATTATCGCTATGAGGCTTGAAAAACTCTTCCCGAAAGATAAAATCCTTGAGCTTTATCTCAACACTATAAATTTTGGACACGGTGCTTGGGGAGCAGAGACAGCAGCACGAACTTATTTTGATAAATCCGCAAAAGATTTAGACTTAGCTCAATCTGCAATCTTAGCAGGACTAATAGCAAATCCAGGACGCTATAATCCTTTGAGCAGCATCAGCAACGCTAAATCGCGACAAAATTACGTTCTTGGCCGAATGGAAACTTTAGGCTGGATAACTTCAGAGCAGCGTCAAGCGGCTTATGACGAAGAGTTAGAGTTTAGAAGCCGGAAAAATCAAATTGAAGAGTTTAACCGCGCTCCTTATTTCGTATCGCATTTATTATTTAATGATTTGTTGCCAAAATACGGTAAAGACGAAGTTTATAGCGGCGGAATGCAAATTTATACGACGCTTGATATAAATTTACAGGATAAAGCACGCGAGGCCGTTCAAGGCTTAAATAAAAGCGTTATGGGTGCTTTAGTGTGCCTTGAAGCTGACACGGGCGAAATTTTAGCTTTAGTCGGCGGAAAAGATTTCAAAGAAAGTAAATTCAATCGCGCTACGCAGGCAATCAGACAGCCCGGCTCAAGTTTCAAGCCTATAGTTTACGCTGCCGCTATGGAAGAAGACGTCATGCCAAGCGATCATTTTTTAGACGCTCCGATAACTTTCAGACAGCCCGGAAGCAAGGGCAAAGGCTGGTCGCCTCATAATTCAAGCGGAGGTTATTCAGGCGAGGTTACTTTGCAAAGAGCTTTGACGAGTTCATTAAACACCGTCGCCGTCAGAGTTGCCGCTTATATCGGAACTGATACGATAGTACAAATGGCTCGAAACATGGGCATAGAGACTAAATATTTGCCGAATGATTTATCAGTAGCACTTGGCTCGGCGAGTTTAACTCCGTTAGAGATGGCCGTAGCGTTTAACTGTTTTAATAACGGCGGCAAAAGAATTGTTCCTTTAACTATCAGAGAAATCCGCGATCGCGACGGCAATGTCATCGAACAACGTCAAACGGCCTCAACACAGGCAATGAGACCTGAGACGGCTTATGCAATCCGTTCAATGCTTCAGGACGCTGTTAGAGCAGGAACAGGAAAACCTGCGGCAGTTCCCAAAATTAACACATTCGGAAAGACAGGAACATCGAACGATTTTATAGACGCGTGGTTTGTCGGAGGCATACCGGGCTTGACGACTGCAGTATATGTCGGGCGCGATGACCATAAAACAATGGGAAGACGTGCATTTGGTGGAACAATGGCCGCTCCTGTTTGGAAGAAATTTATGACTTTCGCAGCTAAAGAAATGTCAACGCCTGCAAATTTTGAAAATCCTCCGTCTTGGGTTGAAGCTACAAAAGTCTCAATATGCAGAGCTTCAGGCTATCTTGCTCGCTCAGGTTGTCAGGCTGTGCCGTTGTTCTTCCCTAAAGGGAAAGCTCCTACGGCGTCATGTCCTTTGCACGGCGGAAGTTACAAAGCTGCAGAAAATGATCCAAGAGGCCCGAGATTATTCTTAGTTGAAAAAGACGAAGCCTATCTTGCAAGACTTGAAAGCAAAGAACGAGAAGAAAGTTATTCATCAAGTTCGAGCGAAGAAACTACTACACCGCCTCAGCAGGTTACAGCCCCTGCAACTCAAGCCGCTGTACCGAAGCCAAGCACTCCGGCACCGTCAAGACAAGAGCCTAAATTAAGCGAAGTTGAACAACGTTACAGACAATTATTGAAAGAATACGGACTTGAATAATTTAATTAGGAATTAGTAATTAAACAGTGTAAAATATAGTCGGGAGTTAGGAAATTAAAAAATGTTTCCCACTCCCGTTTTCTGATTGAAATTTTTTATTTAAGGAGGCCGATTTTATTTTGTCCCCTAAAGGAGTTCACTACATTGTCGAAGTCTCAGGCTGCGACGACACGATAACTAACGTCCCTAAGCTTCAGGATATTTTAGTCGAGGCTGCTAAACGCGCTCATGCTCAAGTCTGGTCAGTGTCATTTAATAAATTCCCGCCCAACGGCGTCAGCGGCGTCGTAGTAATCAGTGAAAGCCATCTCTCTGTTCACACTTGGCCCGAAGTTAATTACATGGCTCTTGATATTTACACTTGCGGCGCACACACTGAACCGATGTTAGCCGTTGATTATGTTTTAGAGCAAGTGAAGGCCAGCCATATTCATATCACTGAAATAACTCGCGGACTTGATGACAACGACGAAAAATTCTATCACTCGTTCATAACTTGGGAAGAAAATAGAGTCGACGGTCTCAAAAAAGATTAACGAGTTCAAAAAATTTGAGGGAGCATTTACATTAAATATGAAAGATTTTTTTGAAAGACCAACTCCGAGCTATACGTTTGAAATCTTCCCGCCTAAGGGCAATGCGAGCACCGCAGGAACTTATGCCGTTATAGATAGTCTCGTGTGTTTCAATCCTGATTTAATCAGCGTTACTTACGGAGCAGGCGGTTCAAGCCGCGATAACACCGTCGAAATAACCAGCGGAATTCAGAATAAATATAAAGTTTGCGGCGTCGCTCATTTAACTTGCGTCGGAACAACAAGAAACGAACTCCGCGAAATTCTTAACAGACTGAAAGATAATAACGTCCGAAATATTTTAGCTTTGCGCGGCGACTTAAAAGATGAGTCCGATTTAGGCGAATTTCACCACGCCAGCGAATTAATAAAATTTATAAAAGACGAGTTCGGCGACGATTTTGACATTTTCGCGGCCTGTTATCCTGAAAAACATCCTGAGGCTAAAAATTTAGAAGAAGATTTGAAATATCTCAAAGAAAAATGCGATTTAGGAGTCAAAGCCTTA
>JAFVEW010000334.1 GCA_017475805.1 Synergistaceae bacterium
TAACGTAGGCTCGTAATTTTTCAGGATCAATCTTTTTGAAAGTTCTTACAAAAGTATGTTTTTGTAAATGCCCTTCAGTTTTAAGTTGTTTTTCCCAATTTCTGATAGTGTTTATGGCAACCTTAAAAACTTTGCTTGTTTTGAGCCAAAGAATGCCCCTCTCCGCGATATTCTAATGTTCTTCTTCTGTATTTTTCATCATAGCTCATAATTTTTTTATATCAATAATGAAGTTTTTACTATAATTTTCTGCTTATGCGCTGAGCTCGTCGAGTTTTTCTGTAATTTTTTCAATCGTGAGGCCGCTGCCTGAGAGCCTAGCTACTTCTGCGCCGTTTTTGAAAAATAAAAACGTAGGCAAAGCCATTACTGCAGGTCTTACCATCATAGAAACACGACGATTTTTCGACGTATCGACCGAGCAGAATTTGAAATTGCTTCCATATTTTGGATTATCTGAGATTTCGTGATACTTCGGCATCAGAGCCATGCAAGATCCGCACTTTGGCCCCCAAAAGTCAAGCACTGTCGGTAAAGGACTATTCTTAATCTCTTCTTCAAAATTTTCTTTTGTGATTTCGACTACTGGCATAATTCTTTTCACTCCTGAATAACATAAAAAAATAAAAAATGCTCCTGTTCACTCACGAGCAGGAGCAAAAATTTTTGAAATCTAAAATTACTTAAGCTCTGAGAAGTACTTGATTGTACGAACCATCTGGCTCGTGTATGAATTTTCGTTATCGTACCAAGAAACAACCTGAACGAGGGTCTTATCGTCGCCGACGGGTTTAACTTTCGTCTGAGTTGCGTCGAAAATTGAGCCTGCTTTGCTGTCGATGATGTCTGATGAAACGATCTGATCTGTATTGTACTCGAATGATTCTGTTTCTTCTTTCTTCATCTGAGCATTAACTTGATCAACTGTTACTGAGCCGTTGACGACTGCGTCAAGAATTGTCGTTGAGCCTGTCGGTGTCGGAACTCTCTGTGCTGCGCCGTCAAGTTTACCTGCAAGTTCAGGAATAACAAGTCCGATAGCTTTTGCTGCGCCCGTTGAGTTCGGGACGATATTGCAAGCTGCTGCGCGTGCTCTGCGAAGATCGCCTTTGCGGTGAGGTCCGTCAAGAACCATCTGATCGCCGGTGTAAGCGTGTACTGTTGTCATGAAGCCTGAAACGATAGGAGCTAAATCGTTAAGAGCTTTTGCCATAGGAGCAAGGCAGTTGGTCGTGCATGAAGCTGCTGAAATAATCGTGTCTGAAGGTTTAAGTGTCTTGTGGTTGACGTTGAAAACGATTGTCGGAAGGTCGTTGCCTGCAGGTGCTGAAATTACGACTTTGCGGGCACCGGCTTTGATGTGAGCTTCGGCTTTTTCTTTTGAAGTATAGAAGCCTGAGCACTCAAGAACGACGTCGACTTTAAGCTCGCCCCAAGGAAGCTCTTCTGCTTTCGGCTTTGCATAAATCGTAATGACTTTTCCGTCAACTGTGATTGTGCCTTTCTCGTCATCGAAATCTACTGTCTTGTTGTAGCGTCCGTGTGTTGTGTCATACTTAAGAAGATGAGCAAGCATTTTAGGAGCTACGAGGTCATTGATAGCTACGACTTCGTAACCTTCTGCATCGAACATCTGACGGAACGCGAGGCGGCCTATTCTTCCAAAACCATTAATGGCAACTCTTACAGCCATGATAAAAAATTCCTCCTAAAAAATAATTTTTCTTATTAAGAACAAAATTATTATACAACAAGATTTTTAATTTTTCGCGGCTATTAAATTTTGATAATAAATAATAAAAAGACCCGGGCTTTTTGTCCGAGTCTTTAAGGGTTGGAGTTTTATGTTTGATATGGAAATTGGCTTTCTTTTTTCCGTTAAATTTATTACTGCAACAGGCTGAGAACCGACTGCGGAAGCTGGTTTGCCTGAGCAAGCATTGACGTACCCGACTGGTTGAGAATTTGAAGTTTGACAAACTCCATCATCGTCTGAGCCATATCGGCGTCTCTGATTCTGGATTCGGCTGCCGTCAAGTTCGTGAGCGTTGTCGTCAAGTTCTCGCTTGTGTATTCGAGAGCGTTCTGATAAGCACCGATCTTAGCGCGCTGTGTCGAAACTTTGTTAATAGCCGCGTCAATCTGTCCGATTGATTTTGAAGCCGACTCACGCGTCGCAACGTTGACATTCGTAACGCCAAGAGCTCCAGCTGTCATGTTTCCGATGTCGATAGCGATGTCTTCGCCTTCGTTAGCACCGATCTGGAAAACGGTTGAACTATCAACGATGTGAACTACTGCATCGTAAGCGTCAGTGTCTGCCGTAAGAAGGAAGCCTTCTTCTCCTTCGCTCCATGTTGCTTTGATATTTGCCGTGGGACTGAACTCAATATCAACATTCGGATGAAGAACACCGATCAATCTGTTGTCAGATACTTTGACGTTTGTAGCTCCGTTTACAGGGATTCCTGTGTGAGCATCGTAAATCGAAGCAACAAATGCTGTTGTCGAACTCTCTTGAACAACGTTAAAGGCCAGGGAGTTAATCAAATCTTCGTCGCCGCTGAATGTCAAATCACCTGCTGAACCAGGAAGTAGTGATCTGAAAATGAACGTACCTGCGACTGTTTCAAGACCCTGTGAAGGCATAGCGACTCCCTGAGTCTTTTCAACGAACGTGCAGAATTTGTTTGAGTCTGTGCCTTCGGTCAAATATTTAGCCTGTCCGAGTCCGTTTGCTATTGCATCGTTGAACTTCGTTTTAAGTTCATTAAGAGTGTCAGTACCGTAAATCGTTATGCTTGTGCTTTCGCCGTCGCCCTGTGTAATTGTAATCGTCTTAGGCGTGTCGAGCATGAAAACTCCCGATGAGTTCCAAAAGGTATTAAGGTCGCGAAGTTTAGTATCTCCGACGGCAGTTTTGCCAATATAAGCGGCTGTAAAGCTAGCAAGGTCGTCAGTCCCCGGAACTATGGCGTTATCACCCGATATGGAGAAATTATCATCAGTTGTCAGAATAATATCACCGTTATAAACAGTGCCGTTTTCTGAGTTCAGATAGAAATTTCTGAAATGAAGCTGCTTATTCTGCGTTGCCTCTGTGCTGATGTTATAAATAACGGGCTGGCCAACAAGCGGCTTAGGATCACCTGCGGAGTATTTGTCATTGTCTGAAGAATACGTTACGGTATCATCAGTTTCAGCTGTCTCGGTATCAGAATTGTACCAAGCATCCGGCCAATCGAGGTCTTGGTCGCCGACAATCTTCACACCTAACTCAGTAGTAACATCACTAGTCCCCTCACCTCTGACGTTATAAACAAACTTAGCTCCCGTAGTGAAATCTGCGAAAGAACCACCTGCTGTTAACTGCAACGTCAAAGCATCGGTAAAATCGGTATCTGACTCGGAAAGCCCCACGAGTTTTCCAAGCTGTACTGGTTCAGCAACCGTACCGCCCGTAACCTTGAGCGTGATATTATCCATAACTTGGCTGTCGATAGAGCCGTCAGCTTTGAGAATATTCGACTGAGCACTAAGAATGACTGTACCCTCAGTTTCGTCGCCCATCATCGATGTTACGGTGAACAAAATATTAGCGTTATTAGGGCTAGTAGCACTCAACGTGAAATAATTTTCTAACTCATCGGACTTGACCTGCGTTTTAGTGCCGTCACCTGCAGTGGCATTAAATCCATAAACGCCAGTTACTTGCGAATCTGTATTCGTATCGACTGCCTGAACTTTATAATTCGCCGCAGGGAGGTTGTCAACCTTCACGGCACTAACACCCTTCTCTGAAAGTATCGAGGTGTTAGTTATGACGTTCGGATGCTTAATCGTCATGACTGATGATTTCTGAACTTGCCCTGTGCCTGTCTGATTGGGATCAACGTTGACTTTAATTCTGAAGTTGCCTTCAAAAGATTTTTTCTGCCCGAACTGGTCAATTTCTCGGAGTGAACCGTTGACATAAGCCTTTACATTGATATTGCTTGATGACGTGATACCGGCTGAGCTTCCGTCAAGCAAACGTTTTTTGTTAAATTGTGTTGTCTTCGCGATTCTGTCAATCTGATCAGAAAGCTGATTGATTTCAAGCTGAATATAGCTTCTATCCTGTGATGTAAGTGTGTCGTTTTAAGCCTGAACAGCAAGCTCGCGCATTCTCTGAAGCATTGAGTTTGTCTCGCCGAGTGCGCCTTCAGCTGTCTGAAGCATTGACGTAGCGTCCTGAGTGTTTCTTACGGCGATTTCAAGACCTGAAATCTGAGCGCGCATCTTTTCGCTGATTGCGAATCCTGCTGCATCGTCTGCTGCTGAATTAATACGAAGACCTGTTGAAAGTTTCTGAATAGTTTTCTCCATCGCGTTATTCGTTGAGTTTAACGCGTTATAAGCTGTAAGTGCGGGTATGTTGTGGTATATCCTCATAATATTTTTAAGCCTCCTGCAACGGTTATAACCGCCTGAAATTTTGTCCTTAAATTTTTTTATAAAAAGCTATTTTCTTAAATTTTCGGGTCGTCCTTTGCCCCGTCTAAGTAAGATTTCGGCCTTTTGTCCAAGAACTTTAATTTCAGAATTTTTATTTTTAATGTCTTTCAATTTTTCAGTATTTTACGAAAAATACCATCGTAAATTATACTGATTTTTTATTCTTTTTCAAGGGGGAACAACGTAAAAACACACACAAAGAGAGGGAATGCTTGGTGGGCCCACCTGGACTCGAACCAGGAACCTTCCGGTTATGAGCCGGTGGCTCTAACCACTTGAGCTATAGGCCCAATGTAAAACTTGAAGAATTTTACACGAGTGTTTATTTTGCGTCAAGTTAAAAAAATTTTATTGCTATAAAAAATATCTCGAAACGAAATCATAATTTTTTGAATAGTGATGCACATAAACATTGATGATTAAAAATAAAATTTGCTATTTTGTAGTAATAAATGTAGTAATAAAAAAATAATTTTCCGACTCGCATCGAAAAATTTTCTGTAGGGATTATAACACAAAATTTTTTCATATATATTATAATTTGCTTAACTGTGCCATTTTCTTATGGACAATTTTTAATCATGAAGTTTTAGAAAGGAAGTTTGTAGGCAATGAAAGAATTTAAGTATGTCATAACTGATCCCGTAGGAATCCACGCTCGTCCGGCAGGTCTGCTCGTCAAAGAGGCTAAAAATTTCAAGAGCACCGCAACTTTCATCAAAGGCGACAAAAGCGCAAAAGCCACTGCTTTAATGAAGCTCATGGGAATGGGCATTAAACAGGGCGACGAAGTTACTGTCCAAGTTGAAGGTGAAGATGAAGAAGCCTGCGCCGCCGCAATCGAGAAATTCCTCAAGGAGAATTTTTAATGCAGGTTTTCAAAGGCACTAAAATCGTAAACGGGATCGCTATCGGCAAAATAAAAATCTACAAAGCTCCCGTTTATGAAATTAATGAAGAACTCGTCAGCGACATCGCAGCAGAGCTTGAACGATTCGAGGCCGCACGCGTAAAAGTTCAAGAAGAACAAAACGCTCTCTATGAAAAAGAAATGGCTGAAGGACACGGTGAGACCGCAGGAATTTTTGAAGCTCACGCTATGATGCTTGACGACGAGGACTTAATCGACTCATGCAAAGAAATGATGGCCGAAGGTCATACGGCTGAGTTCGCTGTCCGGGACGGTTTTGAAGCCGCCGCTGAAATGTTCAGAAACATGGACGACGAATATTTTAAGGCTCGCAGTGCTGACGTTATCGACCTTAAAAATTCTATGCTCGATGTTTTGTTCGGCGCGGACTCGGCTAATTTACAAGGCACAGAGCCGGCGATTTTAGTCGCAGAAGATTTAGCTCCGTCCGAGACAGTTAAATTAGATAAATCTTTATTGCTTGGCCTTGTTACTCGTCAGGGAAGTTCAAACAGCCACACCGCAATTTTAGCGAGAAGTATGAACTGGCCGACGTTAATTCAGTGTCATGATGTTGCAGACGATTGGGACGGAAAATTTGCCATTCTTGACGGCTATAACTCCTGCATTTACATTGAGCCTGAGCAGAAAATTATCGATGAGCTTACAGCCAAGCAGAAAGAAGACAAAGAAAAAGAAGCTAAACTTCAGGAGCTTAAAGGCAAGCCCACCGAGACTAAAGACGGCTACAAAGTCAGACTTTACGCGAATATCGGCGGTCCGAAAGATATTAATTTCGTCATCGAAAACGATGCTGAAGGAGTCGGACTTTTCCGCAGCGAATTTGTCTATCTCGACAGCAAGACTGACCCGACCGAAGAAGAACAATTCCAGGCTTACAAGAAAGTTTTAGAGGCTCTTTCTCCGCGTTTAATAGTAATAAGAACTTGCGACATCGGCGCAGATAAGACGATTGACTACATGAATCTTGACAAAGAAGAAAATCCGGCGTTAGGATTTAGAGCGATTCGAATCTGTCTGACTCGAAAGGACTTTTTCAAACGTCAGCTTAGAGCTTTGCTCCGTGCTTCAGCTTATGGAAACTTGGGTATAATGTTCCCGATGATTATAAGCAAGTGGGAAGTTCAAGAATGTAAAGCGATCTTAGACGAATGCAAAAAAGAACTTGAGTCCGAAGGTGTTAAAATCGGCAAGTATGAGATCGGAATCATGATTGAAACTCCGGCGGCGGCGTTATGCGCTGACGACTTGGCGGAAGAAGTTGACTTTTTCTCGCTCGGTACTAACGACTTGACGCAATACACCTGCGCTATTGATAGACAGAGCGCGAATCTTGAAAGATTTGCGAATACTCATCACCCTGCTTTGCTGAGATTAATCCGCGAAACTATCGAGGCAGGACACCGCCACAACACTTGGGTTGGAATTTGCGGAGAATTAGGCGCAGATCCCGAACTCACGGAAGAATTTTTGAAGTGGGGCGTCGATGAGCTTTCAGTCAATCCTAAGAGCGTTCTGCCTTTGAGAGATAGAATCAGAGCTATGGATCTTTCAAAATTTAAGA
>JAFVEW010000335.1 GCA_017475805.1 Synergistaceae bacterium
ACAAAAATTAAAATAATCGAACTAAACATTTTCATTTCGCTACGATCTGTTTCAGATTATAATAAGCCGCAAACATAACGTTGCAATGATTATAAGGTGATTCGAGCAAATCGCAATTTTCCAAAAAGAATTCGTCCATAGCTCTCATTTCAGTATAATACGGCAAATCAAGAACTTTTAAACGCGGAACTTCATTGAAAATATTTTTATCGAACATCAGGAAATATTGAAGAATGCTATCGGCAATAGGGCGCGCGCCCCAGTTCATGTAATGGTTGTATTGCGATTTGGCAATATCTGAAATTGACTTTACGCGCTCAAAGTTCGGGACTTCATTCGGCATTTTGTCATAATCTATAAGATTGCCGTACTTTTCAGTCCAGATAAACGAGTAAGAATAATCGTCAACGAAAAGCGGGAACAGGAAATTTCTCGCCATTAAAACGCCCCAAACCGCCAGCAACAATAATACCCACGAATACTTTTTCATTTCTAAAATTTTTACTCCTTAATATCAAAGATAATTCCTAATTAAGCATTCCGAATTGTCTTTTTCACTCCTTAATATCAAAAAAATTTGTAATTTTAATGCCGTTATTCTTGATTTTTTCTTTGACGATATTTGATTTAACGGCGTTAAATTCGCTTTCAAAATCGTGTTCCAAATTTAAGAATGACTGCAAAACTTTATTATCTTCTCCGATGTGAACCATTATTTCAGTCGTGCCGTCTTGAAGTTCATCAATCACTGAACATAACCATTTTTCATTTATCGAGCCGCCTGCGACAATTCCATAAAAATAATCAGGCGTTGAAAATCCAAATTTCTGGGCTTTGCGTTTTGCGTTTGAAGCCAAAAAATTCAGAGCCGATTTTGATAGCGAAAAAGCCCCCCGAGCGTGAGGCACTCTTATTGCCTTGACGTTTAATTTTTGCGATAAATCTGCCGTAATTGAAAATATTTTCGGCAAAACGTGTAAATGTTGGTGACTGTCAAAATGAGATATTCTTAAACCTGAATTTTGGATTTTTTTTGCTTGAGCTGACAGTTCGGCTCTGACTTCATCAAAATTTATTCTGCCATTCAAATAACGTTTTACGAAAATCGAAAAATCATCGTAAAAATCTCCCGAAGAATTTACAAGCGATTTTATTTCTGACGGCGGCAGGACGGGCGAGCCTCTTACGAGCGTAAAATGAATCCCGATGCCTAAATTTTTATGAGCTTTTGCAATTTTAACGGCGTCATCAAATGCTTTTCCTCCGGCCATCAGCGACGCTGAACGGCAAATACCGTTATTGAAAGCGTCCTCGATTGCGGAATTTACTAAGTCGTGAGAGCCGAAATCGTCAGCATTAACTATCAGTTTTTTCATCATTTTTTGAATAAATTTCACGGACTATATACAAAGGTCTGTTTTTGGTTTCATCATAAGCTCTGCCGATGTACATTCCGATAATTCCTGTGCATAAAAAATTCAGGCTGAAAAGCAATAATACAAAAAACATTTCCGAAACAAACGAATTTGTAATTCCGTAAAAAAATACACCGAACAGGCTTAAAACACCGAGATAAAATATTAATTTCAACGGGAAAGAGCTGAACGATAATAGGCCGTCAAAAGCAAGCGCAAAAAGTTTTCTAAAAGTAAATTTTGACTCGCCGCCATAACGTTGTTCGCAGACGTAATCTATCATAGTTCTTCTGAAACCGATCCAAGAAAATATTCCGCGCATAAATTTGTGAGTCTCTTTGAATTTCAGGACGGCATTAACAACACGCCTATCCATAAGGCAAAACTCTCCGACTTCTTCAATAATGTGAGCTTCTGAAACGATATTATAAATTTTATAAAAATAACTGGTAAGAAATTTTCTGACTGCGCCGTCCGAATTTCGGTTCGTTCTCTTTGTGTAAACGATGTCGAAACCTTCGCGCCATTTTTCAATCATAGACGGACTTATTTCTGGAGGGTGTTGCAAATCTGCGTCAATAATCACTACCGCATCGCCTTCAGAATAATCAAGTAAAGCCGTTAATGCAGGTTCAATGCCGAAATTTCTTGAAAACTCGATAACTTTTACTCGCTCATCATTTGAGGCGATATTTTTCAAAATGTTTAACGTGTTGTCGCGGCTTCCGTCATCAACGAAGATAATTTGAAATTTTTCGTTTGAGTTTTCCATCACGCTTATAACGCGGCTGTATAATAAATTCACTGACTTCTCTTCGTTGTAACACGGACACAGGATTGACAGCATAATTTTGATAAAACTTCCTTATCTAATAAATTTACTTTCTGAAAATAATCACTTTGCTTGCAACGTAATTCAGAACGTTGACGATTATATCACTCGTGATTTTTGAGGACAGCGCATTAAAGTTCAATAAATCCACCGCAACAAACATTATTGCGACATCTAAAATTCCCGTGCCCAGTCTGCATCCGAAGAACGCCGGAATTTCGCGGAACAGAATTTTTGCGTCAAAAGACCTGCTCTCAAACACAAATAACTTGTTCGTTACAAACGCAAAGGACACTGCAAAAAACCAAGCCAGAACGCTCGACATAACGTTTGAAAAATTCAGAACGCTGTAAAATAAAAAATAAGCCGAAAAATTTACAACGGTCGTCAGAGCTCCGAAAATCACGTACATGATTAAACTTTTATATTTATTCATCATAATTTTTCCAGCCTCCGCCCAAAGATTTGAACAGGGCGATTAAATTTATAAATTTCTGTCCTTCGCTCGACACAAATTCACTTTCGATTGAAAAAACTTCCTGCCGGGCTTTCAGAACTTCCGCGAAATTTATCAGTCCGCTTGAATATTTATTTTTTGTAATCTCAAAATTTTCAGCGGCGGCGTTCAAGGCATTGCCCAAAGATTTATTGCGCAAAATTTCCTGTACGTTAGCGTCCATTGCGTCATGAACTTCGGCAACGGCTTTCAAGATGACGTTCTCAAATTCGGCAAGCAACTGCTCTTCAATAGCTGATTGAACTTGAATATTTTTTCTGATTTCTTTCATGTTGAAAATCGGCCATTTCAATGCAGGGCCTATCGAATAAGTGTAAGAGCCTGACGAAAATAAATGTCCCGTGCTGAAACTTTCAAAGCCTATCGAACCGAGAAGCTGAATGACGGGATACACGCTTTTCTCCGCGGTTTTGCGCGTCTGAATTTGAGCCGCTAATTTTCTTTCGGCAGCCCTGATGTCGGGACGCTGTTTTAATGTTTCGGCAGGTATTCCGGCAAATTTTGAAATTTCGATTTCGGGAAATTTTTTCTTCGCGGATAATTTTTCGTTGAGGCTTTTGGGAATTGCGCCTGTCAAGACTGCAAGAGCGTTCATAGTCTGATTTAATGACTGAGTGATTTCCGGAATTTTGGCGCGGGTGATTTCAATTTCGCTTTGAGCCTGTCTCAATGAAGCTTCATCAGCGAGACCCGATTTAAGCTGGGAGTTTAATATTTCTAAAAGTTCGCTTTGTGATTTCAGATTATTTTCAGCTATTTCGAGCTGACGCTGAAAGACCCTCAAATTAAAATAGTTCATTGCGACTTCCGCCGACAGACTTACTTTTGCGTTTTCAAACTCTGCATTTTCGGCTTCTAAATTTGCCTTGGCAGCTTCGAGTTCATGTCTGTTCTTGCCGAAAAAATCAATCTCCCACGATGCCTCAAAACCCAGCGAGTATTTGTTGTAGCTTTTTTCTTCTTCGTCCTCAACATCTGAGTTTCTGCCGTTTTCGTAGCCTGCGTTGAAATCAGGCTTCACTCCGAAATTTGTCCTGCTCATGCCAAGCACGGCACGGGCTTCGAGGACTTTTGCGCGTGAAGCCATTAAATCCCTGTTTGATAAAAACGCGCTCTCGATTAAATCCGTCAGGACATCATCATCGAAAATCCGCCACCATTCGGATAAAAAATCATCTTTTTGAGACGAACCTTTCACGAGCCTGTCCCATTTTGAAGAATAATCATCAGTTTTTGTTTTTATGATTGTATCATCTGATGAATATTCCCTTACAAGTTCGAGCCAGTCTTTATCTGCCGTATCCGTTAATTCAGAAGCATTGAGCCTTGCAGGCAGCGTTACAGCAAAAGCAAATGAAAAAAATAATACAGCAATAAAAATTTTATTCGTCTTCATACTCATCTTCTTCATCTTCGTCATCATCATAATTTTTATTTCTCAGGATACTTTTGAGATTTTCCCTTAATCTTTGCATCATGACAAAAAATCCCGGGATTAAAAATATTCCAAGCACCGTTGCCGCCAGCATTCCGAAAAACATAACTGCTCCGACATGCTTCCTGCTTTCTGCTCCTGCTCCCGTTGCAAATAACATAGGCATTACGCCCAAGACACAGGTAAAAGCCGTCATCAAGACCGAACGGAATCTTTCACGGCACGCAGTCAAAGCCGAATCAAGAATTGAAAGCCTGTTCACTTCCCGTTGTTCTTTGGCAAATTCGACAATTAAAATTGCGTTCTTTGTCGCAAGCCCAACGAGCAATAACATTCCAAGCTGAGTGTAAATGCTCATTGGAATATAAATTACAATTAAGCCGATCAACGCTCCCAAAACGGCAGAAGGAAGCGACATCATGACAGCAAAAGGCGCGCTCCAGCTCTCGTATTGGGCAACAAGGAACAAAAATCCGAAAATGATAGCCGTTGCAAAAACCAAAATAAAATTTCCTTCGCTTTTCTGTTCATGATATGCCTGTCCTGACCATGAATAAGAATAGCCGTGAGGTAAAACTTCTTCGGTTATTTCCATAATTTTTTCCATCGCCTGAACGCTTGAAAATCCCGGGTCTAAAATTATATTGACCGATGCTGACGGATAAAGATTAAATCTTTCAAGACTGCTTGGAGCGGTTATTCTCTTGAAAGATGCAAACGCGCCCAACGGCACCTGCTGATTATTTTTATTTGGTATATAAATTCTGTTCAGAGCCTCCGATGTATCTCGGAAAGAAGAGTCATTCTGGACAATCACGCGGGTCTGCTGTGTTCCGATGTTTATGTTATTGACATAGTATGTTCCAAAATAAACTTGTAAAATATTAAAAGCATCTCCGATTGATATGCCCATTGCGTTGGCTTTTAGCCTGTCGAAATCAATGAAAATATGGGGCGTGTTGACATTAAAAGCGCCCGAAACATACATGACTTCTTCCAGTTCTTCAAGCCTTTTTGTAAGGGCTTCAACTGTTTCAGCGAGTTTTGTGGGATTATCTTCGCCCACTGACTGAATGACTAAATCCCTGCCGTTCGTAGTTGAAAGTTCGGCTATGGCTGGCTGTGAGAAAACAGTTATTTCAGCGTCATCAGAAAATTTTGCCAGCAGTCCGTCAACAGTTTCCAAAATTTCTTCCTGAGATAAGCCCGGATCTTCACGGTTTTCAAAATCATCGAGTATTAACGTGAAAAGCCCGACGTTTTCGCCGTCTCCGTCAAGAAAACTGTATCCCTCAATGTCGGCGTAAGACTTAACGCCGTCAAGAGAATTTATTTCGGGCATGATTTTTTGTAAAACTTCGCGGGTCTGCATTTTCGATGAAGTGTCAGAAAGTTTTACGCCGCCCATTATAATGCCCTGATCTTCGTCGGGAATAAAGACTGCCGGCATTGCGTCCATTACAAAATACGAAGCAGCGCATAAAACTGCAAAGCATACAAAAATTATAACGGAACTCCGTGCGATATAGACGGAAACCCTTGCAAAACCCTCAGTCGTTAAGTACAGAATTTTATTAAACCATGCCAGAGGGCCGCGAATTTTATTTTCTGTATTTTTCAATAAATGCGCGCACATAGCCGGACTTAGAGTAAATGCTACGACAGTCGAACATACGACGGCAAAGGACATGGTTGCGGCAAACTGTTTGTAAATCTGCCCGGTAATTCCGCCAAGGAACGCAACCGGGACAAATATTGCAAGAAATATCAAAGTTGTAGCTATTAAGGAGCTTCCGACATCTTTCATAGCCTGTCCGGCAGCCTCGACAGGATTTTCAATGCCGTGTTCCATTAAATACAAAACCCTTTCAACAACAACTATTGCGTCATCAACGACAGTGCCGATTACAAGGACAAGACCGAAAAGCGTAAAAATATTTATGCTGTATCCCAGAGCCGCAAGCCCGATGAACGAAGCCATTATTGACACGGGAATAGCCGCTGTCGGAATAAGGGTTGCCCGCCAGTTCTGAAGAAATATATAACATACAAGAACCACTAAAATAAAAGTTAATATCAGGGTTTCAAAAATTTCAATTATTGAGGCAATTACGAAATCCGTGGTGTTATAAAACAAAACAATGTCAACATCATCGGGCAGGGAGCGTTTTATGTTTTCTATTGTATCTCTTACGCCGTTTATAATGTCAATGGCGTTTGAGTTTGCTCCCTCAGAAAGAATGATTATCGCCGCAGGTTTCCCGTGATAATAAGAACTCATGACGTAATCATCAGCCCCGAGTTCGACACGGGCAACGTCCTTTAATTTTATTATTCTTCCCTCTGATGACGCGAGCGAAATATCTTCAAATTCGCTTATTTTTGTCATTCTGCCTTTTGCAATGATCGAAATGACTTCATGAGAACTTGAATTATTTGAAGGGCTTGAACCTAACGAACCCAAAGCCGCCTGTTTGTTCTGGTTTTCAATGGCCGTGATAACGTCGGAAGCGCTTAAACCCAACGAAGCCAGCCTTTCGGGATCGAGCCATATTCTGACGGCATAAGGAGCTCCGATAACCTGAACTTTTCCCATTCCATGAATGCGCGACAAATTATTTTTGATGTAATTGTTTGCATAATTTGTCAAAAATAATTCGTCCTTCGTAGCATTGGGCGAAGTCAGAGCGATAAATCCGAGCAGGTTTGAAAAAGTCGATTCAACGTGAATGCCCTCGTCCGAAACTTCTTTCGGAAGTGAAGACATTGCCTCTTGAAGCCTGTTCTGTACCCTGACCATTGCAATGTCGGGGTCAGTGCCTATTTCAAACATAACGGTAAGCTCATAAATGCCCTGATTATTGGCACTTGAACTCATGTAGAGCATGTCATCAACGCCGTTGACAGCTTCTTCGAGCGGAATGGCAACAGTTTTAATTACAGTTTCGGCATCAGCCCCGGGATAAGATGTCCAAATATCGACTTGGGGCGGAGCGACTTCGGGATACTGCCGGACTGAAAGCGAATAAGCGCAAACTCCGCCGACAATCATTAAGAATAAAGAAATTACAATGGCAAAACGCGGCCTGTTTATGAAAAACTTTGAGAACATATTTTTTATTTATTCACTTTCCGTAACTCTTACGCGCACCAATGACCCCGGGAGCAAAATGCCGTCTTCATTGTCTGCTTTGAGCCAGATGTTTATTGTTCCAGTTTCGGGATTCATTGAGTTATCTTCAAAATCTTTTTCAATTTTTCCCGAAAATAAAGAACCGTCAGCTAAAAGCAATTCATACTTGAAATTTTTTTGGGAATTTTTGAAAATCAAATAATCCCTGTCGGGCATTGCGAATAAAATTCTTATGGGATTTATCTGGACAATTTCGCACAGAATATCTTCGGGCGACACATAACTTCCCTGATAAAAATTTATTTTGCCGGTTTTCCCGTCGAACGGGGCGGTGATTTTAGTCCGGTTTAATTGAACCTGGGCGATTTTCAGAGCCGCCTTGGCTTCACCGACAGCAGCCTGAGCCTGTTTAACTTCGCTCCCGGCAATGTCAATGTCTGACGCTGAAACGCCTCGTTTATCGGTCGTTTTGAGCCTTGAAAGATATTTTTCAGCACCGTCAAGTTTTGCCTGAGCTGATGAGAGTTCCGCTTTTTTCAAGGATACTTCGGCCTGAATTTCCGCCGTGTCGATAGTGAAAAGAATCCCGGATTTTTTTACGGATGTGCCTTCGTTAAAATGAATTTTTGTTATTTTCGCGCTGATTTCGGGACGGATTTTAACGCTGCGAGAAGCTTCCGCGTGTCCGATATAATCCCAAGCAAAAGCCGTTTCAATTTCTAATATTATAAACGCGGCAAAGAAAAAAAGTTCTGCAAAAATTTTTTTATATTTCACTTTTCAAATGTCATAACAAATCTAACGATTGATACTGAATTTTACGAATGTCATTACGCACAAAAAATATTGCAAGACAGCGCATATACTTGATAAGCTGTATAGCTACGATTTAACCTGCAATGGCAATTCCGAATTTTCCAGCTATGCCGCGAATGACATCTTCTGAAAGCTGGCTGATTTCTTCAATTACGGACAGCGAGAAATTCTTTTTTAGCATATTAGTAACAACACGTTCATTAGCTCTTTCAGTACCTTCTTGTAAACCTTCTTGACGTTCTTTCGCAAAAGCATCTTTGAAAACTTCTCTTACTGCTTCGTACATCTCTTTAACCTCCTTAAGATTTTTATTTACATTGAGACAAACATCAATGACCGTTCTTACGTTTCCCTTTATTCTTTCGTTACCGCTGGCGATAGCTTTTTCAGCGTAATTTTTAATATCTTCGATAGTCGCTCCCTTTGCAAGAAGCCTTAAACCTTCGTATTCACCTGACGGAAGTTGCGATGAAATTACAAGCTGAACAGGAATACTCAGTTTCCCTTCAAAACGATAAATTCCGCTATGAACGTTGCTAATTCTGATGCCTGAATCTTGCAACATCTTCATCATATCTTTGGGATATGTATGCCTGACAATGGTCAAGGTTATTTTTTCTATTGGAAGTTCATTAACCTTACGACCGAAACCTTTATAAAGAAGCCCATAAGCCTGAACTTTATAAAAATCATCAATAGACAGCCCATCTTCCGGCGATTTGTACTCAAAAATATTAACCTGCTTAAAAAATTCACCGATGGGATCGTCAAGTAAGATGTCAGGCTCTTTTTTAATCACGAGAAAATCAAGCCTTACCGGGTCTTTGCCAAGCTCAACTTCCTGCTCATAAACCAGCGGTATATCGGCTAAATCGTATTCGACTTCCATAGCCGCATAAAAGCCGTAATGAAATCTTGTGCGCCCAGTTTCTTCTGCCATAAGTTTTTCGCCTCCTTTTTGAAAAATTTGAAATATATTATAAACCTAAAATTCAGCGAAATAGCCATAAAAATTCAAAGTCAAAACCGAGCGGTTACGAACAGACTATTAAAAACTGATAATTCTAAGAAGCAAGTTCTGATTTCAGTTCTGACTTATATTTATAGTAAGTGTTGGGACTCACGTGAAGGTTTCTTGATTTTTCGTTCGGATCAGCAGTCATTTTGATAATTGCTATGACTTCACGGTCGGAGTTTGTTCCGTGAAAATCTTTACTGTACTTAAAAATTAATTGCTGAACAGGAAATTTTTTCTTGATGTTAAGTTTCGAGCCGAATTTTTGACCGATTTGTTTTCCGTTACGCCGGGCGGTTTCAATTCCCTCACGAGTTCGTTGATGTAAATCGTCAACTTCTTTTTGTGATTGTTCAAACGCAAGCTGAATTTGTCTTCGAGCTAAAGTCAAAATATAGTCATTTATGGCATCGAGAATTGATTTTATGAGTGCGTTTGTTGCTTCATCGCCGGAATTAAGACTGAGCGAAATTTTTTTCTCCTGAAGAATTTTTCTATAAGTCGACGTGTTAATATGAGGCTCTTTTAAGAATATAAGCTCAACGCCGTTATTATAAAGTTCCTGATAAAGTTTGAAGCCGTCATCAGCGTTACGGGACATTCGGGACACGCTGTCGAAGATAATCGTGTCGCCTGACTTCACTGATTTAACGAGTTTATCAAGTTCTTTACGTCCCTGAAATTTAGAACCTGTGAATGTTTCCTGAATAATCATAGCGTCAGGAAAAAACTTGATAATATTTCTAACCTGACGCTCAATATTTTGTTTTTGAGTGCTTATGCGACAATAGCCGTAGATTTTTTTCATAATTAAATCGCAGTAACTCCAAGTGAATTTGCAATCTTAACGATAGCTTCTTTGGCCAGTCTGCTGTATTTCATTATCTCAGCAAGTGGCTTACCGTCTTTGAGCATATCAGTAGCAACTTGTTCTTGGTTTTGTTCAATACCGCGTTCAAAACCTTCAAGACGTTCATAAGCTAAAACTTTTTCCTGATCATATTCAGTCAAAAACATTCCCTTCACCTCCGCTTTATTTTTCAATAAAAATTTCTTGATTAAAAAATCGTCCGGCATTTCATCGAGAGTTGCATCAACAGCCGCTTCGATGTCGTGAGAAATTTTCTCGTGTCTCCTTATGACATCAACGAGCCAGGCATATTCTTTGAGAGGTTCGCACGCTTCCATAAGTGCTTTATTTTTCCCGTAGTTGATATTTATCATCGTAACTTTGACTTCAATATCGCCATCGCCGCCAAACGCTTCACTCAACCGAAGTTCTTCACGTTCAGGTCTGTCGCTCCTACCGTTATAAAAACAAATACATTTTGGACGCGGCAATGGAAGAAGTTTAGTACCGTACTGCTTATGTTGATAGCCGTGTTCGACGATGTAGGATTCATAAAGTTTAGCGGCATAGATGAAAATTCTTAGCGGAACGTTTGAACTGAATGAACTCTGATGTCCCCATATAAGCAGCTCGTTTAAGACTGCTAATATGAACGAAACATCATTCTTCATGCCAAGATAAACGGCATCTTCGATAGTGTTGAATTGAATATCGTCCGTATTATCATGATTAGAACCGTTGATGGCATTGTAAAGACTCAGCGTCCACTGCTTATTTTCTGGATTGCCGAAAATAAATTTGAAGACTCTGTACTTATGATGATAATTTATGCTCACTTGAAAAAATCGACTCTCTTAATATTAAATTTAACCATTTTTAATTTTATATTAAATTTTAATCGCTGAATGAATTTTTGTTAAGAGCCGAAATAATTCTTAAATTTAGCGAGCGGTTATTTTAATAATTAATAAAATATTTTTGATTGTTAATCGCTGATATCAACTCTTAATAATTTAGCAAGTTCACATGCAATTTCTTCTGAGGTCATGTTAGCTGTAGTCATAGCTTTCTTATTAGCTAACATAGGACTAAAATTCATAACCTCCTTTTTAGTAATATTATGCCAAATTGGTAGTAAAACTTTCCCATTTATGCTTTCAAGTTGAAAAAGAGCATTAAATTCTTCTTTTGTCCAGTACTTTCCCTCAGCAATATAATTGGGAGAAATTATCGCTATTCCAAATTTCGATCTTTTTAACCCTTCATCGATACGATGACGCAGTGAATCGCCCCACTTAAGTTCTGAAGTGTCATACCAAACTTTTACTTTTAATTTTCTAAGCTTCTCAACAAATTCATCCACAAAAGACTCCTTATCTTCGCCAGCATGCGATATAAAAACATCGTATTCGGGAAGTTGTAAATCTTCTTGAATTTGAATAGGCCTCATAATCGCTGGCAAAGAAAGTCTTTCCAAATCGATGATTCTTTTTTCATAATTTTTTTGTATACCATCAATAACATTATTTTGCTCTTTTCTGAGTTTTACTGATAACTTCTCTTGTTCTTTCTGCAATCTTTGTGAAACTTTAAGTCGTTCTGCACTTTTTGAAGCTATTTTTTCTTGTATTTTCGCACTTTCAACGCCAGCCTTTCTTGCTTCTGCATTATGTCGTTCAATTTCACGCATTTTGCTACTTACCGTATAAGCAGAAGCATTTTTACTGATAGAAACACTCGCAGCCTTCTTACTTTCTTCAGCAACTTTTCTCTCAAGACTAGCCTTTTTTTTCTCTAAAACAGCAATATCATTATCTAAATTATTTAAACTCCTCTGATAAGTTTCTAAACTCATAGTAACCCCTCCTCATTATTAATTATAAACCTCTAATATCTGCCTTCTAAATTGTTTAATTATACAACACCAAAAAGGAAGCTAAACCTATACACTAAAAAGTGTTTTTATTGCATCATGATTGTGAAATCAGGGCTTTATATTTTAAAAATATGCCGGTTTTATGGAGATGCTCATAGCCGTGCGGATTTGAACCTGTTTCGTTTGTGCAGTAAAATCAAGAAATTACGCTGGTTCATATCTTTGGTTCATTAGGAGGCAATTTTTTTGTTTTTTGGCTATGCTCGCGTAAGCACAAATTCCCAAGCTCGGGACGGAAATTCTCTTGAAGCCCAAATTAAATTATTAAAAGATGCTGGGGCAGAAAAAATTTTCTCGGACATCTTCAGCGGCTCAAAAAATTACCGCCCCGAACTCGACAAACTTTTGAAAATTATCCAGTCAGGAGACACGCTCATCATTACGAAACTCGACAGAATAGCTCGGAGCGTCATTAACGGTATTCAGCTGATAGAAAAACTCAACGACAAAGGCGTAATTATCAATGTCTTGAACATGGGAACGATCGACAGCTCTCCGACTGGAAAGTTAATCCGAAATATCATGCTGTCCTTTGCCGAATTTGAGCGGGACATTATTAAACAGCGGACTCAGGAGGGCAAGGCAATTGCTAAACAGAATCCTAATTTCCATGAGGGTCGTCCGAAAAAATTTTCAAGGGCGCAAATAAATCACGCACTCGAACTTCT
>JAFVEW010000336.1 GCA_017475805.1 Synergistaceae bacterium
AATCTCGTTATATCTGTCCTTGACGGCCAAGAAAGGTTCATAAAAATTTTTCCCCGTCGAAGCAAGCTCGAAACATTCATATAGCAAGTCCGTGATTTTTATATCGTGATCGAATCTTTTTCCGGGTGCTGAAGGAACGACATAAACTCTCGAATCATCAGCGCGGATTATTTCAGCGACTTTTTGAAATTGTTTAGCGTCGGCCAAAGAGCTTCCGCCGAATTTTACGACTTTAATCATGATAAGACTCTGAATTTCTGTCCGGGCTGTTTCTCAGGAGCTTTATTGATATACATCGGCTCTAAATCAACAAAGCCGTTATCAACAAACTTGCCGGGATTTTTAATACATTCGATAACGTCGGAAACTACCGCGCTTGCTGTCGGAAGTTTGCCTGCGCCGCGACCATAGAATAATAAATCATCGACCATGTTCCCGCGAACTAAAACGCCGTTAAAAACTCCGTTAACGTTATAGAGCGGATTATCTTTAGGGACTAAATGAGGCGCAACAAGAACAGTATTAGCTTCGGCATCATAAACTCCAAGCAATTTTATTGACATTCCATAGGCTTCTGCATTTATAAAATCTTCTGCTGTAACTTTTGTGATTCCTTCGCAGTCAACTTGCTCGTAGGAAATTTTTTTGCCTGAAACTAACGATGCAAGAATAGCAATTTTTCGCGCTGTGTCGTGGCCTTCAATGTCTGCAGCAGGATTGCGTTCAGCGTAGCCTTTTTCTTGAGCTTCTTTCAAAGCCGCGTCAAAGTCTTTGCCGTCCTTCATGTTAGTCAAAATATAATTGCAAGTTCCGTTGAGAATACCCGCGATTTTTGAAACTTTTTCATGACCGCAGGCTTCGCGAATAGTCCTGATTAACGGAATACCGCCGCCGACGCTTGCTTCAAATAAATAACTGCAATGATGTTCGCGGGCTATTGCGCTTAATTCGACTCCGTAAGCGTCAACAAGTTCTTTGTTAGACGTGCAGACAGAAATTCCTCGCTCTAAAGCCAAGTGGGTATAGGTGTAAGCCGGTTCTTTACCGCCCATAGTTTCGCAGATGATTTTAATATCGGGGTCGTTAATGATTGTCTCGATGTCTTTGACGACGCCGGGAATGTCGCGAATATCTAAGATATATTTAACGTGGAGATTTTCGCCGCCAAAAATTTTTTGAATCTCGGCTTGATTTTGTTCGATGACTTCAGCGACTCCGCTGCCTATTGTCCCGAAGCCTAAAATAGCAATATTAATCATTATTTCGCCTCAATATATTTCTGATAAGCAAGAAGCTCCGCACATTCAACAGCTCCGCCGGCCGCACCGCGTAAAGTGTTGTGAGAGAGTCCGATAAATTTCCAATCGTAAATTGAATCTTTGCGAAGACGTCCGATTGTTACGCCCATTCCGCCGCCGAAGTTTACATCGAGAGCGACTTGAGGTCTGTTGTCTTCTTCAAAATATTTTATAAACTGTTCGGGAGCTGTCGGGAGTTTTGCCTCTTGAGGAATACCTTTGAAAGAATTTAATTTTTCGATTAAAACTTCTTTGCTTGCGGGAGCTTTTCTGAATTTCACAAACGCCGCCGCCGTATGACCATAAAGTACAGGGATTCTTACGCATTGAGCAGAAATTACAGGCTCTTTTGCCGGGACTATTTCATTGCCTTCGATTTTGCCAAAAATTCTAAGCGGTTCTTTCTCGCTTTTTTCTTCTTCGCCGCTTATAAAAGGAATTACATTGCCGACCATTTCAGGCCAAGTATTGAAATTTTTTCCTGCTCCTGAAATTGCTTGATAAGTCGTAACGATTGCTTCATAGGGTTCAAACTCTCTCCAAGCAGCGAGTGCAGGAGCATAACTTTGAATCGAACAGTTAGGCTTTACGGCAATAAATCCGCGCTTAGTTCCAAGTCTTTTTCTCTGAGCGTTAATAATCTCTGCGTGTTCAGGATTAATTTCAGGAATTATCATCGGGACGTCAGGCGTCCAACGGTGAGCACTGTTGTTAGATACTACAGGGGTCTCTGTCTTAGCGTAGGCTTCTTCGATGGCTTTGATTTCGTCTTTTGACATATTGACGGCACTGAAAACAAAATCAACTTCATCTGCGATGCCTTTGACGTCAGTAACGTCGTGAAGTTTCATATTCTTTACATTTTCGGGGATAGCTTCGTCTAAGAGCCAGCGGCCTTCAACTGCTTCAGCGTAAGTTTTGCCTTTGCTGTTTGGTGAAGCTGCGATAACTTTTATATCGAACCATTCATGATTGTGAAGTATTTGAATAAAACGCTGTCCGACCATTCCTGTAGCTCCAAGAATGCCGACGCTTAATTTTTTCTGCAAGTTTATTCACTCCTAAAAAAATTTCTGAAAAGTATATCACGTAATTAATTAGGAATTAGGAGTGAGGAGTTAGGAATTTTATTTTTTAATTTTCTTTAGTCTTGTTAAGCCGTAAGCAAGCCATAAAATTTCAAACGGCAATGCCCAAGTTAGAGTCATATAAAGCCATTCGCTTGAAATTCTTAACATAAGACTATTCGGTGAACGCAAAACATCAATAAATATTCTTATTAAAGAATAAAAAATTAAACTTAGCGGCGCAATAATCGAATGAGATTTTGAAAGTTCGTAGCGTTTGCCTATGGATTTTTCAACAAAAAGCAAAACTCCTACACTGACTAATGCCGCAATAGAATAATAAACTTGCACAGGATGGCGCATTAAATTAAAATCATCAAACGGAAAATGAACGCTGATAAAAGATTCAGTGGGCAATCCAATGCAGCAGCCATTAAAGAAGCAGCCCCAGCGGCCTACAGCTATTGAAAACATTGCGGGGATTGCAGCGGCCTCACATAATTTCAAGAAAGAAATTTTCTTTCTATACAAGAATGACAAAGTTAAGGCAGATATAAAAGCCCCTAAGATCGCTCCTGTCTCATAAAGACTTCCGCGATTTAAGTCAAGAAATAACGAAGGTTTATCGAAATACACTCGCCAATTTTTTATAATTTCAGGTGCACGCGCTCCTAAAAGCATGAACAAAAAAGACACGCTCATAACTTTTCGAGCTATGTTTTCATCAATATCGTATTTTTCGAGTCTATGAACGACCCAAATGATCGCGAGCGACAAAGCTATAAACCACATAACGCTGTATGTGTCGACTCTGAAGCCCGCGATTTCAAATAATGTCGGGTACATTGAAAATTATTTTTTATAAACTAATGGAATTAAAAATCCTTCAGCAACTTCATCGGCCATAGACTTGCCCTCTAAAATTTCAAGCAGTTTCAACGCAAAAAACGGAGTTACAGCAGGGCCTTTAGCAGTCGTGATATTGCCGTCAGTTTCGACGATGTTTGAACCGATTTTCGCACCTGTCAAATGAGACTCAAGACCGGGATAGCAGACCGCAGTTTTTCCGGCTAAGACTCCGGCTTTACCGAGAGCCGCAGGTGCAGCGCAGATAGCTCCGATTAATTTGTTCTCGGCGTGATATTTCTTGACGAGTTCTTGAAGTCCCTCGTGGTCTTTGATGTTGAGAGTTCCGCCAGGCAAAACGAGCATATCAAATTTTTCGTCTTTCACAGCGTCGAACATTGCATCAGCGCGGACAGAAATTTTATTTTTGCTGATGACTTCTTCTGAGCCTGTTAATGACACTGTAGTAACAACAACGCCGCCGCGTCTTAGAATATCAACGGTCGTTAATGCTTCTGTTTCTTCAAAACCTGTTGTCAAAAATACTGCAACTGTTTTCATGATTTTATAAAATCTCCTTTACCATTAAATTGCAGTAATATAATAAAACATACGTCAAGAAAAAGGCTGACTACATTTTGGAAAAAAGTTGAAGATTATCTTGTTGACATATTAAATTTTCACGTTTATCATTATACACGTTGTTTTTAAGAAGCGTTGAAAATTTTTAAGTTGAAGGGAGAATAAAAAATGTTAAAAGTTACTTTGGCGAAAAATTTTTTTATGTCTCCTTGCGCGTCATCACGAAAGATAAAGCGTGAATATATATTTTTGCGTTAGTGAATGACGGAAACTAAATATATATTTTATTGCATAGATTGAAAGGCCGCTCATTCACGGGCGGTTTTTCTTTTGTAAATTTTTAATTTAAGGAGAGATTTTTATGGCATCAAGTCATATTTTCAAAGGCGTAGCAACAGCTCTGATTACTCCCATGACCGCCAATGGAGTCGATTATAATTCGCTCGCAAAATTGCTCGATTGGCAGTTGGAGGAGGGCATTAACGCTCTTGTAATCGCAGGGACTACCGGCGAGGGCTCGACACTCACTGACCCTGAACACGTAAAAGTTATAGATTTTTCCATAAAACGTGTTGCAGGCAGATGTCCTATAATAGCGGCAACAGGCTCGAACGATACGGCCTACGCCATTCAATTAACAAAAGCTGCTTGCGATGCCGGAGCTGATGGAATTTTAGCCGTAACTCCTTACTATAATAAAGCTACTCAAAACGGCCTCGTAAAAATGTATACGGCCATAGCCGACGCTTCGAGCAAGCCTATAATTCTCTACAATGTTCCTTCAAGAACGGGTGTTAATATTGAGCCGGAAACTTATGCCAAACTTGCAGACCACCCGATGATTTCCGGAATAAAAGAAGCCAACGGAAATATCTCAAAAATCGTTCAAACTTTTCAATTAGTCGGAGATAAATTAGATATTTATTCCGGCAATGATGATCAGATTGTCCCGATTTTAGCGATGGGCGGCAAAGGTGTTATCTCGGTTTTATCAAATCCTATGCCTAAGAAGACCGTTGAAATTTGCGATAAATTTTTTGCGGGCGACGTCAAAGGCGCGGCGGCCTTGCAGTGCGAGTTGTTGCCTTTAATCAATGCTTTATTCAGCGAGGTCAATCCTATTCCTGTTAAAGCTGCAATGTCGGCTATGGGATTTTGCGAAAATTATTTGCGTTTGCCTCTTACTCAAATGGAAGAAGCTCACTGGCTGAAACTTCAAGCACTTATGAAAGAGCAGGGATTATTATAATGAAAATTATAATTAACGGCGCGAACGGTAAAATGGGTCATATGATTGCTGATATGGCCGGAGAAGAAGATATTGCTGCTCGCGTCGATATAGCTGGCGGCGAAGGCTGTTTCAAAACTCTTGACGATTTTGACGGAAAAGCTGATTGCGTTATAGATTTTTCCAATCATAAGGCCGTTGAAGGACTGCTGAATTATTGTGTGAAAAAAAATTTGCCTGTCTTGATCGCATCAACAGGGCATACGGAAGACGAAATCAAAAAAATTCACGAAGCTGCGAAAAAAATTCCTGTGTTCTTTTCGCCTAATATGTCAATCGGAGTTGCTCTCGTTGCTGATTTAGCTGAACGTGTTGCAAAAGTTTTCGGCGATTGCGATATTGAGTTGATTGAAACTCATCATAATCAAAAATTAGACGTTCCAAGCGGCACAGCTCTAATGTTAGCGAACAGAATTAAAGACGCCAAGCCGAATTTAACTTTTAATGTCGGCCGTCATGAAAATGGTAAACGCTCAGAAAATGAAATTGGTATTCATTCATTGCGTTACGGCTCTGAAGTCGGCACTCACGAGATAATTTTCTCAAACGGACTTGAAACAATAACTCTGAAACACGATGCTAAAAACCGTGCTTTATTTGCTCGCGGTGCGCTCTCTGCTGTGAAATGGCTCGTTAATAAAAACGCTGGTCTTTATACAATGAAAGAATTTCTTGCGGAGGTGTAAAAATTGGAAGCTCAAGAAATTATAAAATTCATAGCTGACGCAAAAAAGGTAACGCCTGTCAAGATTTATCTTAGAGAGAAAGCTGATGAAAAAATAGATTTTTCTAATACAAACTCAAAAATTTTTGGCCAGCGCGACAAAATTATTTTCGGCGACTGGACTGAACTTGAGCCTGTAATCAATGCCAATAAATCTAAAATTGATGAGATTGTAATCGAAAATTCATCAAGAAACAGTGCTATTCCGCTGCTTGATCTCAAAAATATTCAGGCAAGGATTGAGCCGGGCGCAATAATACGCGACAATGTTACAATCGGCAAGAACGCCGTAATAATGATGGGCGCGATTATCAATATAGGCGCGGTAATCGGCGACGGTACGATGATTGATATGGGCGCGGTGTTGGGCGGACGTGCTACGGTTGGTAAAAATTGCCACATCGGAGCGGGAGCTGTCTTAGCAGGAGTAATTGAACCTGCGAGCGCAAAACCTGTAATAGTCGAAGATAATGTTTTAATCGGTGCTAATGCAGTCGTTATTGAGGGCGTTCATATCGGTGAAAATTCTGTTGTAGCTGCCGGTGCAGTCGTGATTGAAGATGTTCCAGCAAATAAAGTCGTAGCAGGTTGTCCGGCGCGTATTATAAAAGATAAAGACGCTAATACAACACAAAAAACCGCTCTTGAATCTTCACTAAGGAAATTATAAATGAAAATTGAATTTTTAGCTGAAGCTAAAGGACTTGCGTCTAAACTGAATTTAATTCGAGAAGAATTGCATAAAACTCCTGAACTTGGCAATCACGAATTTAAGACAGCAGAAATAATTGAAAAGTATCTTGACGAAATTGGTATTTCTCACCGCCGCGTCTTAGATACGGGCATAATAGCGCGTCTTGACGGCGTTTTACCTGGCAAAAATTCTGCTATTCGTTCAGATATTGACGCTTTACCAATTAATGAGGCTACAGGCGCATCGTTTTCCTCTCAAAATTCAGGTTGTATGCACGCTTGCGGTCATGATGTCCATATGACAGGGCTTTTAGGTGCTGCAATGATTTTAGCGAAGTATAAAAAAAATTTGCACGGCTCAGTTACTTTTGTATTTCAACCTGATGAAGAAGGTGAAGGCGGTGCTGCTCGAATGATAAAAGCCGGAGCTATTGACGGCGTTGACGCAGTTTTTGGAGCTCATGTCGATCCGGCTTTGCCCGCAGGTTACGTTGGCATTAAATATGGAAATTTCTATGCAGCGTCGGCAATGTTCAAAATTACTGTAATTGGTAAATCAGCGCATGGTGCTCAACGCGATAAAGGCATTGACGCAATCGAAGTCTCTGCGCATATAATTTCAGAAGTCTTGAAAATGAATAAGCCCGGCGGAGTCGTTACTATTGGTATTATTAACGCCGGTACAGCAGGCAATATCTTAGCAGGACGTTCCGAATTTCGAGGCATAATCAGGACTTTTGGAGTAGATGAACGCGAAAGAATGTGCCGCAAATTTGAAGAAATTACTACAAAAATTTGTGAATCTTTCGGTGCAAAATGCGAATGTGATTTTAGTGAAGGCGCGCCTGGAATTGTAAATGATAACGATAAATTAACGTCATTAGTTGAAAGTACAGCGCGCGAAACCTTAGGCTCTGAACATGTTCGCGTGATAGAAACGCCTTTATTTATCAGCGAAGATTTTGGATATTACATAACTACTAAAACAGGAAATTTTTATCACATTGGAGCAGGCTGTGAATATCCGCTTCATAGCGATAAATTCTTGCCGCAACCTGATGCGTTTATAACAGCTTCGGCGATTCATGCTGCCGTAGCATACAAATTTAATTTGACTAATTAGGACTGATAGAACTTGAATAATTTAATAACAGCAAAATTCGGAGGAACTTCGCTCGCTGACGCCTCTCAAATTAAAAAGGTCGTCGAAATTATAAAATCAAATCCGGCACGAAAATTTGTAGTTGCTTCTGCTCCGGGTAAAAGATTTAGCGACGATATTAAGGTTACTGACTTGCTTTATAAATGCCATAAGCAATTTGTTAGCGGCGAAAATTTTTCTGAAACACTTACAAAAATTTCGCAGCGTTACGCCGAGATTATTAAAAATTTAGGTGTCGATTTTGATATAAAAAATGAAATCGAGATTATTAAGAAAAATCTTGAAACTGCAACAACTCCTGACTACTTAGCAAGTCGCGGCGAATATATAAATTCCAAAATAATTGCAAAATTTTTAGATTGGCCGTTTGTTGATGCTGCTGAAATCATTTTTTTCAATGAAAATGGAATTTTAGATGAAGAAAAAACTTTTAAGTCAGCAGGTGAGAAATTAAAATCTCTAGAATATGCAGTAATACCAGGATTTTATGGTGCAATGCCTGACGGAAAAATCAAAACTTTTTCACGCGGCGGCTCTGATGTTACAGGCTCGATTGTAGCGCGTTCTGTTTCAGCGGATATTTACGAAAACTGGACTGATGTATCAGGTATGTTAAGCGCAGATCCAAGAATTGTAAAAGACCCAAAAGTAATTGAGTATATAACCTACACAGAGCTTCGTGAACTTAGTTACATGGGTGCGAGCGTTTTGCATGAAGACGCAGTTTTTCCAGTTCGTAAGGCAGGAATACCAATTAATATCCGTAACACTAATAAGCCTGATGATAATGGTACGTTAATTGCGGCGTCATTGCCAAAAGATATTGAAAAGAGGGCAGTTACAGGTATTGCAGGACGAAAAGGCTTCAGCAGCATTCGCGTTGAAAAATCTATGATGAACGGAGAAACAGGTTTTGGTGCAAAATTATTGTATATTTTCGCACGCAACGGTATCCCGTTTGAACATTGTCCGACCGGCATCGATACTATTTCTGTTGTCGTAAATAGTGAACTTTTTGATCAAAAAAGAGAGACTGTATTACGCGAAATTAAGTCTGAACTTAATCCTGATTTTATCACCATTGAAAAGAATTTAGCCTCTATTGCAATCGTAGGCGAAGGAATGATTAGTGTTAAAGGTATGGCTGCACGACTTTTTGACGCTTTAGCTAAGGCTGGCATCAATATTCGCATGATTGATCAGGGGTCTGATGAATTAAACATAATTATTGGTATTGATGAATCTGACTATGAAAAAGCATTGAACGCGCTATATTCTAAAATGATAGCGTAAATTTAATTTTTATTTTGCAAAAAACAAATTTTATTTTATAATTAGCTCATTCAAATAAAATTCTAAAATTTAAGTGGCAAAGAGTGTATTTTTAATTATGAAAGAAATTTTGACAGCTCCGTTTTTAATTGAGTTTATCCGCACTGCTACAAACATGTATAATCATGGCTGGGACGAACGTAACGGCGGTAATATTTCATTGATGTTATATGACAACGAAATTCGCGAGTATTTAGACGTTGCTAAAATCTCGAGAGCTATTTCGACTGGTTTCAAAGTGCCGGAGCTTGACGGCAAATATTTTCTTGTAACAGGAACCGGCAAATATTTCAAAAATATACAATATTCGCCTGAAGTAAATTTAGGTATAGTAAAGCTTACAGATAATGGAACAAAAGCGCAGCTATTATGGGGTTTTACTGACGGAGGTAATTTTACAAGCGAATTTCCGGCTCATATGATGAGCCATTCAGCAAGATTAAAGATAAATTCTAAGAACAGAGTAATTATGCACTGCCACCCGACAAATTTAATTGCGATGACTTATATTCACACACTAAACGAAAAAGAATTTACCCGCACTCTTTGGAAAATGAACACTGAGTGTTTAGTTGTATTTCCTGACGGTGTCAATGTTTTGTCTTGGATGCTTTGCGGAACTAACGAAATTGGCGAGGCTACAGCCGAGAAAATGAAAACGTCGCGCTTAGTTGTATGGGCAGGGCACGGTTTATACGGCGCAGGAGCTGATTTAGACGAGGCTTACGGCCTTATTGAAACGGCGGAGAAAGCTGCTGAAATTTATATGAAAATCGCTCACTTACCATTATTGAATACAATTTCAGATGAACAATTACACTTGCTTGAAGAAAAATTTTGTGTAAAAGCCCGCGAAGGTTATTTGAATTATTGAAGTTAAACATGATGGATTTAGTTTTTATAATCCTTCATTGAAACTTAATATAAATTTTTTAGAAAGGATTTTTACAATGGCAAATCGCATCGTACTCAACAATATTTCCTATCACGGAAAAGGCGCAATCGAAAACATAGCTCCTGAACTGAAAGCACGCGGAAAGAAAAAAGTTTTTGTTTGCACAGACGCAAGTTTAATAAAGTTCGGGGTAGCTCAAAAAGTTACAGAACTTCTTGACAAAGCTGGACTTACCTACGAAATCTACAGCGACATCAAACCAAATCCAACTATTGAAAACGTCCAAAACGGTGTAGCAGCTTTCAAGAAAGCTCAAGCTGATTCAATCGTAGCTATCGGCGGAGGTTCAGCAATGGACACGGCT
>JAFVEW010000337.1 GCA_017475805.1 Synergistaceae bacterium
ATCCGGGTGAACGGCAACAACTTCAAAAACTCCTTTTGTTAAAGTTCCTGTCTTATCGAAAATCACGCATGAAATTTTTGAAAGAGCCTCAAGAAAGTTCGAGCCTTTGATTAAAATTCCATCACGGCTTGCTCCGCCGATACCAGCAAAAAAAGTTAAAGGAATACTAATCACTAAGGCGCAAGGACAGCTTATAACTAAGAAAGTTAAAGCGCGATAAAGCCACTGAGCAAAATTACCCGTAAACATCGTCGGCAAAATCGCAAGAGCAAGAGCCGAATAGCAAACCGCAGGCGTATAAACTCGTGCGAATTTCGTTATAAAATTTTCAGATTTTGATTTTCGAGAAGTCGCGTTTTCTACTAAATCTAAAATTTTTGATGCTGTCGAGTCGTAAAATTCCCGTGTAGTTTTAATTTTAAGAACGCCTGAAAGATTTAAGCAGCCGCTTTTAACTTCGTCGCCGATTTTTACATCACGCGGAAGACTTTCACCCGTCAACGCCGCCGTGTCTAAACTTGAATGGCCTTCAATAATAATGCCGTCAATCGGAATTTTCTCGCCTGAAGTTACAGTTATAATCGTTCCTATTGAAACTCCATCAGGGTCAACGCGTTCGAGTTTGCCGTCATGTTCAATCATTGCATAATCCGGGCGAATGTCTATTAAATCAGAAATATTTTTGCGGCTCTTGCCTATAGCAACGCTTTGAAATAGCTCGCCTATCTGATAAAAAAGCATAACGGCAACGGCTTCAACATAATCTCCGGTGTAAAAAATTGCTAGAAAAAAAGCTCCGATAGTCGCGACTGCCATTAAAAAATTTTCGTCAAAGACTTCGCGATTTCTTATGCCTTTTAGAGCTTTTAATAAAATATCATAGCCGATGATTAAATAAGGAATTAAAAATAAAATCGGCTTCAAAAATTTCGGTGCGTCAATAAAAAAATTAAAAACAACAAGCAAAACGCCCGCTGCGATGATACGGGCGAGTGTTAATTTTTGTTTTTTATTCATGATCGTTTTAATTTATGAATATTTCGCAGTCGGACTCGAC
This sequence comes from Synergistaceae bacterium, assembly GCA_017475805.1. The sequence goes on from JAFVEW010000337.1 coordinate 1,058, forward strand.
TTTTTTGCAGTTTTCACGAACTTTTTTAACGACTTCAGCAGCCTCAACACCGTCTTCAAATTCGATTGTCATTTTCAGCGTCATAAAATTAACGACGGCGTTCTTAACTCCTTGTGTTTTAAGCGCGGCCTGCTCCATTTTGTCTGCACAGTTAGCGCAGTCGACTTCTATTTTATAAGACTTTCGCATGAGTTCTCCCCCTCAATATAAATATTCAAATATTTATTTGATTATTTGAATATTAGCACGCGAAAATTAGCTGTCAACATAAAATGTACAGGCAAAAATTTTTCATAAAAATAATTGCGTGAATTTTCTTTCCGTGTTATATTTCCGCTTGGCTCTCCCGAGCGATCGTATAAAAAATTTTTTTAAGGCGTATTGCCGGGGATTAAAAAATTTCAAGTAGCTAATTTAACTCTGAATCTTATTACACATACGCATATAACGTCAGAGCAGCTAAAAAGCAAGTAGGAATTAGGAAGTAGAAAGTAGGAACGAAAAAATTTTTTACATCCTAAGTCTTATTTCTTGAAAGAGGGCCGCCCTGATTTTTTTGTATGCATCGCTGCGGCAGAAAATTGAAAAGGAGGAGAAATATTGCCCGGCAACGAAGAAAACGCCCCGCGCGTCAATGAAGAAATTACATCAGCTCAAGTTCTCTTGGTCGACGAGAACGGGGTCAAAGTTGGAGTAACTAACACGATTGAAGCCATAAGAATGGCTCAGGAACAGTCGCTTGATTTAGTCGAAGTGGCTCCGATGGCGCAGCCTCCCGTTTGCAGAATTATGGATTACGGGAAATACCGCTATCAATTACAGAAAAAAGAAAAAGACGCCCGCAAGAAGCAAAAAGTTCAGGCTCTTAAAGAAATCAAAATGCGTCCAAAGATTGACGAACACGATTTTGATTTTAAGACGAAAGCCGTCAGAACATTTCTTGAGAGCGGACATAGGGTCAAAGTTTCAGTCTTCTTCAGAGGTCGCGAAATGTCTTTCTTAGAAAAAGGCGAAGAAGTTTTGAACCGCGTAATGGCTGAGTGTGAAGACGTCGGCAAATGCGAATCAAAACCCATGATGGAAGGCCGTTACATGAGGCTTTTATTAACACCGTTGAAAGGTTAAAAATTTGAAAGGAGATTGATTTTCAAATGGCAAAGCAGAAATTAAAATCACACAGCGGCGCAAAGAAAAGATTTTTTAAGACCGCTACAGGCAAATTCGCTTATCGTAAGTGCAGCCGTTCTCATATTTTAGTTCACAAGAAGCCTTCAAGAATGAGAAGACTTAAAGAAACAGGTTACGTCAGCGACGCACTCACCGAGCAGATGAGACATTTGCTCCCTTATGATTAATTTTAATTTAATAAATTTGAAAGGAGAAATTACTCATGAGAGTTAAAGGCGCATCAGCAAGCGACAAGAAACGAAAAAAATTATTTAAGATTACAAAAGGCTACTGGGGTCAGCGCAAAAACGTTTACCGCAGAGCACGTGAGGCTTATTTAGCGGCTTTATCAAGAGCCTACACCGACAGAAAACGCAAAAAACGCGATTTCAGAAGACTTTGGATTACCCGTATCAGCGCAGCAACAAGAGCAGAAGGCATGAGCTACAGCGTATTTATGAACGGACTTAAGAAGCTCGGCATTAACATGAACAGAAAAATGCTCTCGGAGCTTGCTATTCATGACGCAAACGCTTTCAGAGAGCTTGTCGCAAAGGTTAAGGCCGCAAAGTAATATGCCCGAACTTAATGAATTAAATATTAGTGCCGTCAAAGAAAATTTCGAGACGGCATTAAAGGCAGTAACAAATTTAGAGAAATTAGACGAATTACGCGTAAGGTTCACCGGCAAGAAAGGAGACCTTACGCTTTTATTAAAGAGTCTTGGAAAGTTACTGCCCGAACTGCGGAAACAAGCAGGAATTGAAGTTAATAAACTCCGCGACGAAATCGAACAAAAATTAAATATTACCGCCAAAAATCTCCGCGATGCCGAGAACGAGAAGCAGGAAAACAACGACCGCATTGATGTAACTTTACCGTCAAGAGGCCGCACAATCGGAGCTTTTCACCCCGTAATGCAGACTATGCACGAGCTTGTTAATATCATGCAAGGCTTGGGCTATTCTGTCGCAACAGGGCCGGAGAAGGAAGAAGAATTTTATAATTTTGAATGTCTTAATATTCCGCCATGGCATCCGGCTCGCGATATGCAGGACACTTTTTATTTTTCTGACGGAACTTTGTTAAGAACTCACACGTCGCCCGTTCAAATTCGTTCGATGTTGAAATACGGCGCGCCGCTTAGAATCGTATGTCCCGGAAAAGTTTATCGCCGCGACAATGACCCGACTCACTCGCCGATGTTTAATCAGATGGAATGTTTATTAATCGATAAAGATGTTCCGTTCAGTGTCATGAAAGGCACTATAGCCGAAATGATTAACGCTTTCTTTGGGCGAAGTCTTAAATATAGATTTAGAGCGAGTTATTTCCCGTTCACTGAGCCTTCAATGGAACTTGATATAGAATGCGTCGAATGTTCAGGTCATGACCCTCACTGCCGAGTATGTCACGGAACAGGCTGGCTCGAAGTCGGCGGAATGGGAATGGTTCACCCGAATGTAATTCGCGCCGGAAAAATTGACCCTGACGTTTATAACGGCTTTGCTTTCGGCTTCGGCCTTGATCGAATGGCAATGCTTAAATATGGAATTAGCGATTTAAGATTATTATTCGACGGGAATATTTCTTATTTTATGTCGGGTTTTGAAAATAAAAATGAGGAGGCAAAATCATGTTAATTTCTTGGGAATTATTAAAACATTTTATTGACATTGAGCCTTCAAATTTAACTCCCGAAGAGTTAGCCGATAGATTAACGTTTTCAGGTTCTGAAGTCGAAGGCATAACCTATACCGCCGGGAAAATGAAAGGCGTTGTCGCGGCCCGCATTGACGCTCTCGAAAAACACCCGACTGAACAAAAATATTCAATCGCTCACTTAAACACAGGCAACGGCGAACACGTCTGCGTTACAAGTGCTACGAACATGAAGAAAGGCGATCTAGTTTTTTATGCCGGAGCAGGTGCAATACTTCCAAACGGAATGGAACTCGGCAAAAGAGATTTTCACGGCGTTGAAAGTTTCGGAATGATGTTATCGGCTGCCGAACTTGGCCTTAATGATGTTGATGATCCTTCAGGCTTATGGATTCTTCCGAGTGATGCAAGACCCGGCGACAGTGCCGCAAGCCTTTATCATATCGGCGACGTTATTCTTGACGTTTCGATAACTCCTAACCGCGGAGATTTATTGAGCGTTCTTGGAATGGCTCGCGAAATCAAAGGCTTATATCCTAAATCGATATTAAAAACTCCTGAGTGGTTAAGGCCGCTTAAACAAGATAAATCTTGGCCTGAAGAGTTCGGGAAAATTTCACTGCCCGATAAAGGCTGCTTGTGTTATCGTCTTGGCCTTGTTACAGGCGCGAAAATGAAGCCGTCGCCTCTCACAGTGAAAGTCGATTTAGCTCACTTGGGAATGAGACCGATTACTGCCGCCGTTGACGTTACGAATTACGTAATGTTAATGCTCGGTCAACCTCTTCACGCATTTGACTTAAACACTCTTCCGGCTCGTGAAATTACAGTTAGAGCTGCTCACGAAGGCGAAAAAATGCAGACCCTCGACGGCAAAGAACGACTTTTGACTGAACGCGACATGTTAATCACAAGCGGCGGTGAAGCTATTGCTCTTGCAGGTGTTATGGGCGGCGAACAGACAGGCATTAACGACGACACAAGCACAATAGTAATAGAAAGCGCGTGTTTCTCGCCGATTAGAGTCGGGCATACGTCAAGAAGACTCGGCATTAATTCCGAAGCTGCTTTCAGATTTTCGAGAACTGTTGACCCTAATTTAAGCGCAACTGCTTTAATGGCCGCGACAACTTTAATGCGCGACTGGTGCGATGCTGAAGTTGATTACAAGCCTTTATTCGCCGAGAACGAAATTAAAGAACCTCAACAAGTTAAATTAACTCGCAAGAAACTTTCTACGTATTTGTCATGGGACAACATGAGCGAGGCTCAAAAGATTCTTGAAGGCTTCGGGATTGAACATCTCAAAGGCGTGAGCCACGCTGGCAGCAACGACGAAGAAAAAATTTTCATGCCTCCGACTTGGCGTCCTGATATTACTATCGAAGAAGATTTAATTGAAGAAGTCGGACGTTATATCGGTTATAACGATGTTGCTGAAAAATTGCCCGGAGAGATGCCGCGCCGCGCTGACATTGGCTCAGGAATGGAAGTCTCAGGTTTCGTGCGCAATTTACTAATGGCTCGCGGATATACTGAAGTCGTAACTTATAGCTTCTTGCCTGAAGATTTCCCTGAAAAATTGAGACTCTCAAGTGATGATATTCGAGCAAAAACTCTTAAAATAGCTAACCCGATCAGCCGTGATCAAATGGCCATGCGGACAACTTTAATTCCGGGTTTGTTAATGGGATTGAAGACCGCCGTAACTTCAGGCTGGCGCGACCCTGTGAGAATTTTTGAGCAAGGAAAAATCTTTTTAACCGACCCTGAACGCGAACACATAGAACTTGATCACGTTGCAGGAATTTTATTTAATGGCGTTGATACAAGAAGCGCGTTTGATAATCGCAGCGAGAATTTCTTTAACGTAAAAGCCGACGTTGAAGCCTTAATAATGTCGCGAGGATTTACGCCCGTGTTTAAGACAGGCCAAGAGTCTTTTATGCACGCAGGGCAGACGGCCGAGATTTTCATTAACGAAAATAAAATCGGATTTTTAGGAAGATTAAAGCCCGCGATTGAACAAGAGCTTGACGTTAGCGGCGTTTATGTTTTTGAGATTGATTTAACATTGCTGACAGAAAGACACAAGCTAGAATTTACTCCGGCTTCGCAGTTCCCGGCGTCATTCAGAGATATTTCGCTACTTGTTTCGATTGACAAGAGCAACGACAGCGTAATGAAAGATATTCGCGAATGTGTCAAAGAAATTTCGACGGAATTGACGCTTGAAAAATTAAGACTCTTTGATATTTATGAAGGTAAAGGTATTCCAGAGGGATTCAGAAGTTTGGCATATTCATTGAGTTATCGTTCTCATGAAAGAACTTTAACTGTTGAAGAGGTCGAGGAAGTTCATAATAAAGTCCGCGAAAAATTAAAACAAAAAGGTTACACAATCCGCTAAAAATTTGGAGAATTAAAGAAAAAGCAGGCGGGCAGATTATGATTTATTACAATTAATCTTTTCTTCTCGCCTGCTGTATTAGGTTCATTCACTCAAATTTATTTTTAATGCGTTAATATTTTCAATAGGCACTCCGATTTTTAATAAATATCTCGTTACTGCCGCCGGTAAATTTGCATTTTCAATAGTTTTAATTTCAAATATAGACGCTAAAAATGGTCTTATTTCATTATCAGCTATAAATTCATAGTCGCTTGTACCGGATTTTATTCCAAAATAATTATAAAAAGAAATCATATAATCTTTGACTATCTCATCAGAATAAGCTCCCATTAAACTTTCAATAACGGCACAGACAATTCCGCAGCGGTCTTTGCCTAAATCGCAATGGATTAAATACGGTGCAGGATTATTTGCCATAAAATTTATTGCACGCGCTAAACCTTCTTGAAATTTTTTAGACTTGAATTTGAGATTTAAGTTTAAGCAGATTATTTTTTGTGTAGAGTAATAACTCTTTGAGAAATTTTTATAGCTATTCAAAGATTTATAGTCATCAGCGAGGTTTATAAAAGTATTCACGCCTGCTTTTTGTGCAGCCTTATCAGCTATTTCGTTACGATTGCCCCAAGGTTTAACAGGCGAGGATGAGCGATATAAATTCCCGGCTTTTATTCCTGTTGTAGTTACGGCGCGGAAATTTGCAAACTCGTAATCGTTAAGGTACGTGTAATTAGTTCTCTCTTTGCTCAAACGCGACGCTAAAGAACGATAAAATTCTTTCTTGTTGATATTTTCTGCTTCTGAACTTGAAACGAAAAACAAAAATATAAATACAACCGCAAAAAAAGTTTTCTTCATTTCTAATTCCTCACTGTATTTTATAGCCTCGCGGTGTGATTAATTTATTATCAGAAATATAAGTCTGAGAATTTCCGATTATAACTGTTGTGAGCATATCGATATTTTCGCAGTCTTTAATTTCTTTTAGAGTCATGACTTCCGCGCTTTGCTCTTCTCGTTTAATGTTTCTAACATAGCCGCAAGGAGTTTCGGGCGATTTATATTTTAATAAAATCTCGCAGGCTCTCTTAAAATTTTCCGGCCTATGGTGACTCGCAGGGTTGTAAATGCAAATGACAAAATCTCCTTCACAAGCTGCCTTGAGTCTTTTCTCGATAATTTTCCAAGACGTCATTAAATCGCTAAGACTTATAGTAACGTAATCATTCATTAAGGGCGCACCTAAAATCGCAGCAGCTGAGTTCGCAGCCGTAACTCCCGGAATAATTTTAATTTCTTCGTTATAATCTTTTGCGATTTCGAGCATCAAGCCAGCCATTCCGTAAACTCCTGAATCGCCGCTTGAAATTAAAGCTACACTCATACCCTGCTTTGAAAATTCAAGAGCGTCCTGACATCTTTTAATTTCTCTTCGCATAGGATAGATCGCAAAAACTTTTTCAGTCGGCAGAAATTTTTTCACTAAGTCAACATAAACTTTATAACCTGAAATTATTTCGCATTCTTTAAGAGCATTTAGAGCTTCAATCGTAAGACCGTCAATATCGCCCGGGCCTATGCCTATAACATAAATCATAATGTTTTTATAAACTCCCGAGTCGCTTTCACTGCATTATCTCTAAAAAATTTAGCCCGATCTTGTTTGCCTTTAATTTTTTGTTCAGGCGTCGGAAAAATTCCTAAGTTCATATTCATAGGCTGAAAATGTTTAGGCTCCGTTGTTCTAAGATAATTTAATAGCGAACCTATCGCGCTTTCTCTTGGCCATGAAAGAAGATTTTTATTGCTCATTAACATTGCCGCGTTAATTCCCGCCACTAATCCCATTGCAGTGCTTTCCATATAACCTTCAACGCCTGTAATTTGTCCGGCTAAGAAAATATTTTCGTGATTTTTCAATCTTAAAAATTCGTCTAATACAGCCGGAGCATTTACACTCGTGTTCCTGTGCATGACGCCCAAGCGAACGAACTCGGCATTTTCAAGACCTGGTATCATTGAGAAAACTCTTTTTTGTTCGCCCCATTTTAAGCCCGTCTGAAAGCCTACTATGTTATATAAAGTTCCGTCGGCGTTATCCTGTCTTAATTGAACAGCGGCGTAAGGCTCTCGACCTGTCTTAGGGGCAATGAGTCCTTTAGGCTTCATAGGACCGAATCTTAAAGTATCAACACCTCTATCCGCTAATGCTTCAACAGGCATACAGCCTTCAAAATATTTATTGCGTTCAAAATCATGCGGCAAATTTCTTTCAGCGTTAATTAAAGCCTCATAAAATTTCAAATATTCTTCTTTATTCAACGGACAATTAATATAATCATCTCCGCGCCCGTAACGACCTGATATAAAAACTTTTTCAAAATTTATACTTTCTTTCATTAATACAGGTGCGACTGCGTCATAAAAATAAATTCGTTCGCCTGCTACCTCTTTTAATTCATGAGCTAATGAGTCAGAAGTCAAAGGCCCTGAAGCTACGATAGTTAGGAATGAGGGATTAGGAGTGAGTAGTGTTTTGACTTCTTCGCGAATTAATTTAATATTTTCATGTGAAATTATTTTTTCAGTAACGAGACTTGAAAATTTTTCACGGTCTACAGCCAAAGCACCGCCTGCAGGTACTCTTGAGGCATAGGCGCACGATAGAATTAATGAGTTAAAAATTTCTAATTCTTCTTTCAAAATTCCCGCTGCTGAAATTCTTTCATTTTTGTTTTCAGAGCCAAGCGAATTTGAGCAAACTATTTCAGCTAACATTCCTGTCTTATGAGCAGGTGTTAAAAGCGTCGGGCGCATTTCGTAAAGTTCGACAGCGAAGCCGCGATTAGCAATTTGCCACGCAGCTTCACAACCCGCTAAGCCTGCACCGATGATTTTAATTTTATTCATAAAAACGTTTTCCAACCGCCTTTCGTTAAAA